>NZ_CAWNQF010000081.1:0-42333 GCF_963876465.1 Xenorhabdus sp. KK7.4 | reverse complement strand
CGCAAGGTGTTTTAACAAATCAAAAGGGGTTTTTATAGCTGCCTCATCGCTGAAAGCTCTACGGAACCCCCTGCCTAGCAGGGGGTTTTCTATATACAAAAAAGCCAGTCCTGAGAACTGGCTTTACAGAAAAAAAAGTCATATTTTAATTCAAAAGTAAAATATCTGTCTGATTATATTTCAATAGATTGGCTGGCAACCCATTATAATAATCATCACTTTTCTTTGACCGTCCATGTACCATCAACAAAAAATGCGGTCCAGCCCGTCGCTTTACCATTTTTCTCTGAAGAGACATATTGTTGTTTTGTCTTACGGCTAAAACGCACAATCGTTTTATTCCCTTCAGGGTCTTCAGTCGGTGCTTCCGCCAGATAACGCAATTTCTCAGGTAAACGGTCTTTAAACTGAGCCAGTTCTTCAACTAAAGGCGCACGTGTTTCACGTGATTTCGGGAATGTGCTGGCAGCCAAAAATACACCGGCAGCCCCATCACGCAGAACGAAATAAGCATCTGACTTTTCACACGGCAACTCAGGTAATGGCACAGGATCTTCCTTCGGTGGTGCAACTTCCCCACTACGCAAGATCTTGCGGGTATTTTTGCACCCTTCGTTTGTGCATCCCATATATTTGCCGAAACGCCCCATTTTCAGGTGCATTTCCGAGCCACATTTATCACATTCAACGATAGGGCCGTCATAACCTTTGATACGGAATTCGCCGTTCTCTACTTCGTAGCCATCACAAGCAGGATTATTACCGCAGACGTGTAATTTACGCTGGGTATCAATCAAATAACTGTCCATTGCTGTGCCACATTTAGAGCAGCGACGGCGGGCACGTAGCGCATTCGTTTCCGCATCATCGCCTTCAAGAATGTTCAGTATTTCATTTTCCGGGATCAGGTTAATAGTTTGCTTACAACGCTCTTTTGGAGACAATGCATAACCTGAACAACCTAAAAATACACCTGTCGTTGCGGTACGGATCCCCATCGGGCGACTACAGGTCGGGCATTCAATAGAAGTAATGACCATCGGATTCGGGCGCATTCCGCCTTCTTCCGGGTCTTTGCTGGCGATGTCCAGTTGCTCACTGAAATTGACGAAAAACTCATCCAAGACGCCTTTCCAGTTTGCTTCATTGTTTGCAACGTGATCGAGCTGATCTTCCATTCTTGCCGTAAAATCATAGCTCATCAGCTCGTTAAAGTTTTCTTCTAAACGATCGTTGACAATTTCACCCATTTTTTCCGCGTAGAAGCGGCGATTTTCAACCCGCACATAACCACGATCCTGAATGGTGGAAATGATTGAAGCATAAGTAGATGGACGGCCAATACCGCGTTTTTCCAGCTCCTTAACCAGTGACGCTTCACTAAAGCGCGCCGGTGGCTTAGTAAAATGCTGGCTTGGGAGCAATTTTTGTAAATCAAGGCCCGTCCCTACTTCCACGATAGGCAAAGTACGGTCATCATCTCCTTTACGCAAGGCAGGCATAACTTTTGTCCAGCCATCAAAACGTAAGGTACGGCCTTTTGCCCGCAATTCGAAATCGCCGGCCTGAACAGTCAGTGTGGTTGAATCGTATTTTGCCGGAGTCATCTGACAGGCAATAAACTGGCGCCAGATAAGCTGATACAATTTCTGGGCATCAGCTTCCATATCTTTCAGTGCTTCAGCCATAATCTCAACATTAGACGGCCGGATAGCTTCATGGGCTTCCTGCGAATTCTCTTTGCTGCTGTAAATATTGGCTTCTTTAGGCAGATATTTATCACCAAAGTTATCACTGATGTAACCGCGCACCATGCTCAAAGCATCCTGACTCAGATTAGTAGAATCAGTACGCATATAAGTAATGTGGCCTGCTTCATATAATTTCTGAGCCATCATCATGGTTTTCTTTACGCCAAAGCCTAACCGGGTACTGGCAGCCTGTTGCAGCGTAGAAGTAATAAACGGCGCACTCGGCTTACTTGACGTTGGGCGATCTTCACGGTCAGTGATCTTATAACTGGCTTTTTCAAGTAAAGAAACGGCAGCCTCAGTCTGTTGAGCGTTAACTGGCTTAAATGGTTTACCCTCTTTATGGGTAACTTCCATATGGAGCTCAACGCCCCCTTTAGCCATGAGATCCGCATATATCTGCCAGTATTCTTCCGGAACGAATGCTTTAATTTCCCGTTCACGATCAACAACAAGACGGACAGCTACGGATTGAACACGGCCAGCAGACAACCCTCTGGCAACCTTTTTCCACAATAATGGTGAAACCATGTAACCAACCACGCGATCCATAAAACGGCGCGCCTGTTGTGCATTGACACGGTCAAGATTCAACTCACCCGGCTTATCAAAAGCCTGAGTAATAGCGTTTTTGGTAATTTCATTAAAAACAACACGGCTGAAACGTGTATCGTCTCCGCCAATGACTTCCCGCAAATGCCAGGCAATGGCTTCCCCTTCGCGATCAAGGTCCGTTGCCAGATAAATATGCTGTGCTTTTTCAGCCAGTGTTTTCAGCTCTGCTACCACTTTTTCTTTGCCGGGCAAGATCTGATAATTCGCTTCCCAGCCATGGTAAGGGTCAACTCCCATTCGGTTAACCAGCGCTGTTTTCTCATCTTTTTTAGTTTTCTTTTTATTCTTATCGGTAGATGAGCTCGAACTCTTTTGACTCGTTGTACCACTGGTCGGCAAATCACGGATATGACCAACGCTGGATTTCACAACGTAGTCATTTCCCAGATATTTATTGATTGTTTTGGCTTTTGCCGGGGACTCCACTATAACAAGAGCTTTACCCATAGTTACCTTTACCTAATTATCTTCTTTTCAGATGGCGAAAATTACGAAGTTATGTTGCGGTATATAAAATAGATCTCTTTTTATATTGCGATAGATTCGCAAGATATCAACTAATTTTTATCCCAGACTTTCGCTCAAACACCAAACCCTTTGAAATATATGAGATATTTTATACATAAACGCATACCATGCAATGACATGGCCTAACAGTTGTAAACAAAATCTTCCATCTGCATGACGAAAAGCCCACACTGTACCTGATAAAAAACGATGCGCAACAACTTATTTTTCTGGAAAGCAGAATAGATGCAAACTAGAACACTTCCTGTCAAGCGGCAATTGCTGGTATATAAACCAAATGAAATGATTAGGAAAATTGTGATTTTTGTGCAAGGTAAACTATCTCTCAAGATAGTTCAGACAACATAAGGCAGGAAAAACTTTCTTAATTTATGGAGCGGATAATATGACTGCCATTCTGACCGTGTCATACTATCCGCCATTAATGTAGCTATATGATATTGTTTAATCTATAGTTTACTGCATGTATCGCCAGATTTACTGTCAGAGCAGTGGCTTCTGGCCTCTTTGCCACCAGCGCATCAGCAATTTATCAGCACTTTCCATTGCACTTCCCATGAAACGTTCAACTACACGCTTACGGCGAGCATAGCCGACTCCAATCACTTCACAGTGTTCAATTTGTGAAATCAGGAAATCATCACTGACACCAATTTCATCAATCAATCCAAGCTCTTTTGCCTGTGTGCCATACCAATACTCACCTGTCGCGACTTTATCGACTTCCAGTGCAGGACGATGATCATGAATGAACGATTTAAATAAGTTATGTGTTTCATTCAATTCTTCCCGGAATTTCTGCCGTCCCTGTTCAGTATTTTCTCCCAACATGGTCAAAGTACGTTTATATTCGCCTGCTGTATGCAATTCGATATCAACATCATTTTTCTTCAGTAACCGATGGATGTTTGGTAATTGCGCGACCACACCAATTGAACCAATGATGGCAAAAGGCGCAGCAATAATACGATCAGCCACACACGCCATCATATAACCACCACTTGCCGCCACTTTATCTACCGCGATTGTCAGTCGGATACCTTTGTTTTTCAAACGAGCCAGTTGAGATGCAGCAAGCCCATAACCATGCACCACACCACCGGGGCTTTCCAGACGTACCAGAACTTCATCATTTTTATCAGCAACAGCCAGAACCGCACTGATCTCTTCACGCAGAGAATCTACTTCATGGGCATCCATACTGCCCTTGAAGTCAAGCACATAAAGACTGGTTTTCGGTTCGCTCTTCAGGCCGCTTTTTGCCTCAGCCTTTTTCTGCTTGGCTTCACTTTTTTGCTGTTTTTTCTGCTCTTTCTGCCAGATTTTCAGCTCTGCCTCACTCATTCGAGCCTGCTGCATCTGACGTTGTTTTTCCTTATAAGTTTCACCAAGATTGGTCAGGAGCAATTCGCCTTTGTGCATTGTCTTACGCACACCAACTCCAATACAAAATACTACCAGAACGACGACTGCCAGGACGATAGTCACTACTTTTGCCAAGAACAGTCCGTATAGAGAAACATACTCCACAGATCCACCTTTCTTCATTAATGATGAACAATATATATTTCATTTTAACCAAAAACCTGAAACAGTGCTCTAACAGTTTACTTTGCTTCTGTTCCGTCAAATCTACTTCAGAAAAAATAATTAATATAACTTATCTATTTTCACAAAAAAGAAAGCAGATAAACTTTTGTCAATTTGACGAAAACACGAAGTTTTGTTCTGATAAGACGCTATGTGCTACACCTATCTACCCGCCAGATTTAAAAACTGTTTATAGAAGAGAGTCAGATGTTAGATTACCAACCAAAGAATGACCTGCTGCAACAAAAAATCATTTTAGTCACTGGTGCCGGTGATGGTATTGGCCGTGAAGCTGCACTAACTTATGCCCGGCATGGTGCACAGGTTATTTTGCTTGGACGCACAACGGCAAAACTGGAAGTGGTTAAACAGCAAATCGAAAATGAAGGCGGCTTACCTGCGGCTATTTATACGATGGATCTTTTAACTGTGACGGCTAATGAATGCCAGACTTTTGCTGACGAGCTGGCACGGCATTATCCCCATCTGGATGGCGTATTACATAACGCAGGTTTATTGGGGGTTGTCGCGCCCATCACAGAACAACCCGTCCAACTTTGGCATGATGTGATGCAGGTGAATGTCAATGCCACATTTATGCTGACTCAGGTACTGATCCCACTGCTATTGAAATCCCCCCGGGGTTCTTTGGTATTTACCAGTTCCAGTGTAGGGCGTGAAGGCAGAAGTGGCTGGGGAGTTTACTCTGTTTCCAAATTTGCCACAGAAGGTCTGATGCAGGTTTTAGCACAGGAATATCAGGAAACGTCCCTGCGGGTTAATTGCATTAATCCGGGTGGAACCCGCACCAGTATGCGTGCCAGTGCATTTCCTGATGAAAATTCCGCCAAATTAAAAACACCTGCCGATATTATGCCCGTTTATCTTTACTTGATGGGAGATGACAGCCAGCATGATTCAGGTATCAGTTTTGATGCACAACCGGGCCGCAAAGCGGGACCAGCCGAATAATGACAAGAGATAACAGCCAGTACCAAAAAAGGCAGCAACGCCTGAAAGAAAAAGTCGATGCCCGCATCGCTGCCGCACAACAAGAGCGCGGTATTGTTATGGTTTTCACTGGCAATGGAAAAGGGAAAACAACGGCTGCATTCGGGACTGTCACCCGTGCAGTTGGTCATGGTCAACGTGCTTGTGTCATTCAGTTCATTAAAGGAACATGGGAAAACGGAGAAAAAAACCTGCTGGAAAAAAATGGGGTTGAGTTTCATGTTATGGGAACCGGATTTACCTGGGAAACCCAAAATCGGGAAACAGATACTCACGCCTGTCAGTCAGTATGGCAACATGCCTTAAGATTGTTATCCGATCCTTCAATCCAGCTTATTGTGCTTGATGAACTCACGTATATGGTCAGTTATGGGTATCTGGAACTTCGCGAAGTTCTGACAGCATTGAAACAGCGCCCTGCCAGCCAGTCAGTTATTATTACCGGACGAGGTTGTCACCGTGAGTTGCTTGAATTTGCCGATACCGTGACAGAGATGCGGCCGGTCAAACATGCCTTTGATGCGGGAATCAAAGCCCAGAGAGGTATCGATTGGTAAGCAATATGTCTGGTAAAAATCATTGAGTGATGGGAGCCGCTGTTTGAAAGCGCAATAAGCGCTAAACAGCGGCCTGAGAAGATTAACGGCCTTTAGGTGTCGTTTTTCTTCCTGTGTTCTGGCGGGAACTACTTGCAGGACGTTTTCCTGCCGGGCGAGAAGCTACCTGAGCATGTCGCCTTACTGCACGGCGGATCTGATTGGCTTTGAGACGGCGCTGGTCGCGTTCAACCGCAACTTTGGATACAGTCTCTTCATTCAGCTCAACCAGCTGGCGCAAATAGTTAGTTTGTTCCAGACCTAATTCAGTCCAGCCACCACGAGGTAAACCTTTCGGCAGATCAATATCACCATAACGAACGCGGATCAAACGGCTGACCTGCACGCCAACGGCTTCCCATAAACGTCTGACTTCGCGGTTACGCCCTTCCGTCAGAGTAACGTTATACCATTGGTTAATACCCTCCCCACCTTTAAACGAAATCGTCTTAAATGAAGCCGGGCCATCTTCCAACTGGACACCTTGTGTCAGTTGGCGCAGTTTTGCGTTATCTACTTCACCAAAAACACGAACCGCATATTCACGTTCAACTTCACGGCTTGGGTGCATCAGGCGGTTTGCCAGTTCACCATCTGTTGTAAACAGTAACAGACCACAAGTATTGATATCCAGACGCCCAACGGCAATCCAGCGCGCATCCTGCATTTTTGGCAAACGGTCAAAGACTGTCGGACGGCCTTCCGGATCATGGCGGGTACACAACTCACCTTCAGGTTTATAGTAAGCCAGAACACGGCAAACTGTTTTTTGTGACTCTTTGATATTTAAGATCCGGCCGTCAAAGCGGATTTTTGTGCCGGGTTTAACTTCAATACGATCACCCAACGTTGCGATCTTGCCATCAATACTGATGCGCCCCTGTTGAATATATCCTTCAATTTCACGGCGGGAGCCATGACCAGAACGCGCAAGAATTTTTTGTAACTTTTCTGTTTTATCGCTCATTGAGCAACCTCTGCTGTCGCCTTCACAGGCGTCGTATAATAAAAAAATAATAAAGTGGTTATCTTATAAAAAAGGCGTTACATCGCCTTCGCCTTCGCGAAGAACCACTGGTGAATCTTCGGTTAAATCCACTACCGTTGTCGGTTGCTGCCCAAGATAGCCACCGTGAATGATTAAATCAACCTGTTTACCCAGCGCATCTTTAATCTCTTCCGGATCAGATTCCGCAAAATCATTTCCGGGTAAAATCAGACTACATGACATCAGAGGCTCACGCATTGCCTCCAACAGCGCTAATGCTATAGGGTTCGATGGAACACGCAGCCCTATCGTCTTACGTTTCTCATTCATTAAACGGCGCGGCACTTCTTTTGTCGCCTGCAGGATAAATGTGTAATTACCGGGTGTATTATTCTTAATTAGCCGGAATGCCTGATTACTCACATGGGCATAAGTCGCAATTTCTGATAAATCACGACATACCAGCGTAAAATTGTGCCGCCCATCCAGTTGACGAATTCGGCATATACGGTTCATTGCGTCCTTGTTTTCGAGGCAGCAGCCAATAGCATAACCTGAATCAGTAGGATAAATGACAACTCCGCCCTTTTTCAGTACTTCCACACTCTGGTCAATAAGACGCATCTGTGGATTGTCAGGGTGGATATAAAAAAACTGGCTCATAACAATAACCTCTACTTCTATGCAGCTCCGCTCTGTGACCAATCGTGCCATATCGGTACAACATCACCGGGTAACCACAAATTACGACCGAGTTCTATCCATGAACAAGGCTGGTGAAAATCAGACCCTAATGATACTTTCAGCCCATATTCTCTTGCCAGTTGACCAAGTTGTTGCCTTTCATTAGGTGCTTGTTGGCATTGTGCAACTTCCATTGCATCACCACCATGTTGTTTAAACCAGATAATCAAGCGTTTCAGCCATTTCATTGACAAACCATATCTACCGGGATGAGCAATCACTGCCTGTCCTCCGGCCTGATGAATGGTTTCAACTGCCTGCTCGATTGTACACCATTGAGGCGGAACATAACCGATTTTTCCTTTCGCCAGATATTTTTTGAAAACCCGCTGGATTGTCGGCTCAATTCCCACTTCAATCAGATAACGGGCGAAGTGCCCGCGAGTGACCTGCCCACCATTGGCTAGCCGGGATGCACCTTCCCAAGCACCGGGAATACCAGCTTTAGCTAACCGATGCCCGATTTCAATGCCACGCTCTTTTCTTAAATTAACCTGATTAGACAGGAATGATTTTAAGGCAACGGAGTTAATATCAATATTTAACCCAACAATATGAATTTCCATATTTTGCCATAACGTTGAAATTTCAACGCCAGAGATTAATTTCATAGGCAACTCATTCTGCCTAATATGGTTTAAAGCTGCCGGAATACCTGCCGTTGTATCGTGATCCGTAATTGCCAGTACATGAATGCCCATGGAAATCGCTCTGTCCACGAGCTGATCAGGTGATAAAACGCCGTCTGAAGCAGTCGTATGACTATGTAGATCATAGCGTTTTGTCATTTCACTGATGGCTTCAGTCATTGTTCTTTACCTGTGTGTTGGATGAAAAGCAGGCGCACTGTCTATCAGCTATCAGGCGATATGACGTACAAAGCGGGAATGATACCACAGTGATGGCGATTGCAGGGGCTAAATACCGAATAGACTTCGTTATTTAGATGGAAAAGAGAAACCCTATCGAACTATGATAGTCGTATCAGATTCGATAGGATTGAAATAGCATGTCTATTCACTGTATCTATTTTTATCAAATCGTAGCAATAAAAAGATGAAGTCTTTATTTCATATATAGACGATAACAAAACTTGCTTTCTGTCTGAATGGGTTTCCCACAAAATGTTCCAGAACTAGAAACTGTTAATTTGTACCAACCTAAATGTTTAAGGTTTACATCAAAACTCCAGTACCCCTTATCATCAGCAGTTATGCTACCTGCACCAACATTTCCTGATATCATTGTTTCGCTAGCTCTATGACACCTATAACTCCTTCCATAATCCAGGATATCATATGACACTTCCATTTTCGGTTGTGAATATCCCCCTATAAGCATATCTATTGAAGAACTATATGTAGAAAAAATTCCCCCATCTACTGGTTGGGAGATACTCAAAATAGCCGCATTCACATAATCTACTTTCTCATTTTCATGGATATGACCATTCACTGTAATAGTCTGCTTCGCTTTTACCTGATACCTTCCCGGCGTTACATTCTCCAGAGTACAGTTCCATGAACCATCCATTGTTGAAACTTGTACAGGGCCGCATTTATAGGCATTGTCACCTACCGATAAAGAAATATCAGCACCCTTTGTTGCTGTTCCTGTAATTGGAATAGAAATAGTTTCATCTGGGGCTGTACATATAGGAGCTGCCGTAGGATTAATCGTAATATCGCGCATATAGATCACATCAAAATTGCGTATTACAGGCTTACCTGATGCCATATTATCAACCCATTGCTGGGCCTTGAGCTTATATGAGCCCGGAATTGATTCCATTGCCGGACAAGACCAACTCTGATATTCATCAACATAAACACTACAACTTAGCGTGTCTGCAACCAGTGTGTCTGAAATATGTACGGTGATAAGAGCACCGGCCTGTCCTTTACCGGTGATGGTATAGGTTGGAGTTGTGATTTGCTCCCCTTCTTCAGGTGCCAGTATGCGCATTTGCAAATTATCCCCATAGCGCACTTTAAAGCTCCGATTAACATGGGAGCCGGCATCATCCACCACCGTCACATGATAATCTCCCGGCACAGAACTATAAGGCCCGCATGTCCATGTATAATTATGTTTATTGAGCTTCGCGGAGCACTCATCATGACCAGCGAATGCTTTGACTGTCACTGAGTTAATCTTCTCCTGCATCGTGCCACTAAAAGTATATGACGGGGCTTTTATAACTTCGTCTTCTTTAGGAGACTGTACTGTTAGTGCATCTTCTCCCACATAAAATGCCACTTTGGCTGTAGATTGCTTCACCTTATCCAAAAAGGCTGTTGCTACCAATTGTTTTTCTCCTTTAACGGAGGTATCTAACCCGCTAATTCCTTGCCAATGCCCCTTATCATCTACAGTGATGCCATTCTGACAAACCTGCGATAACTCTTTTACATCCAGGCATACTGTCGTTCCCGGTACTCCGGTACCCGTTGGCAGGATATTTGCGAGATACTTATATAAGCCACCGTTATGTGGTTGCGTGATAGTGACTGATTTAGTGGTTTTAGTCTGGACTTCAAAAGAAACAGATGAATGTGAATTTTGTGTATCATCAATAAACTGCTCTGCGGATACAGTATATTTCCCCTCTTCCGGATGATAAGTCCCACAGGACCATTTACCTGATTCATCAACAGTGGTAATACAATCTTTAGCATTACCAAACCCTTTGATGTATACATTCGCATTCTCTTCCCCAGTTCCTTCAATCGTAAAAGGGAGAGTTGTTATTTTTGCGCCATGAGTAGGGTGAGTAATATCTATCTTTGTTTTGGCGACGACATATTTGCGAGTAACCTCAGAAGTCCTTTCATAATTACCTCCAAACTCCGTCGATTTTGTTTCTTTATACTGAGCCGCATATATATAAAACGTCCCTTCATTTGATGCTAATAATGCAGGTTTATTAGGACAAGCCCATTTCCCTTTTGAATCCACAGTAGCAGAACAGATCATTCCCTCATTAGACCTCGGGAGTGTCATGTTTTTGGGTGGTAGAAAATCTTTTGCCCCAGTAACGATAATTAATTGATTAGGGCTTCCCTGACCTTCTATGGATATCCCGTCATCTAGCCTATATTGAGCCCCCTTGGCAGGCGAGGTAATACGTATAGGGACAGTAAAATGCCAGGTAATAGGATCTCCGACATGTGCCTTATTGTGAGTTTCCTGCAATTTAACCGTATAAGTATCTCCACCTGAAATAGCATCAGGCTGAATAACCAAATTCCAAAAGAAGCCAAGACCAGTACTGAATGGAGAGTTAGCTAATGAAGACACACCGCCAAAAATTGCTCCGAATATATCACCGAGAAAACCACCAAAACCACCAAAACCACCACCTCCCCCACCAGCTCCTCCACCTCCTCCGGAACCACTTAATGAGCCAGAAAGGCGAATTGGATTATCCGGATCAACAGTTGAATTATCTTTAGGATTCTCTACTTCAAATTTTTTCTTGTCCGGATCATCATCATCATTGTCATCTTCAATAGTCAGGCGTGTAGTATCTTTAGCGACAACTTTACCTTCGTTCATTAGTTCAGCAATTATTTCATAAGTTCCTACAGGAAAAATGATTGGATCTCTACACTCCCAATTACCATTATCACTTACAACAGCGCCGGTACAAATAGTCGTTTCTTTAGCCAGTTTTTGGTTATTCCCCTCCGATTCAGATAAAGAAGGATCTATTTTACGCCTTTTAACATCAACCTCATCGCCGGGAACATTAGAACTACCTGATACATAACTTGGCGTTCCTTCTGTAATCGTCTCTCCTTTGGAGGGTGTTTCAGTCTTAATGTCAGGTGTTTTTATTACAAAATAAGTTTTGTCAACAGATGAAATATTCCAATACTCTCTAAATCCCTTCAGCCCCACAGGATGATATGTATCTGCCACTTCGATATAGTAAGTCCCGTCTTCTAATTGATAATCTGGTAATTTAATAACCCAAGTAGGAGGGCTACCTTCTAGTGGAATAGGCAAAATGTCATGAGTTCCATCTAATGTTATCGGGGAGTATGTTTCTTTGCCCTTATCTTTCATGTGGATAGAATATTCGGATGGTAAAATAATATCACCATTTGGCCAGGTATATTCACTTCTATCACCTCCATCGCCTTTAAATTCCCGACTACTTTGATTTGCAGGATCTATCGGTACTGGTTTTTCATCCGTAAATTTATATTCTTTTCTAAACGCCGGGAATAAATAGCCTCCTTGTAAATGCCCTTTATTCCAAAAAGCTTGATCAAGTGGATCAACATGGTCAATTTTCTGTGTTATAAAAATATTAAAACCTCTCAGGTTATCACTAGGTTTATCTATTTTGTCGTTAAGCATATACTTTGTACCAGAATAATCATTACCACAATCAAAGTATGAGCGATCAAAAAAACAAAAAAATTTAGCTGAACTATCCAACTCCAGCTGAAAAGGAATCATTTTTCCATACTGTTTTTCCTGACTAACTTTTATACTTGGTCTTTTTGTTTCTTTAGGCTGAAATAATATATTAACCTGATCATAAAGATGCACTTCCTTTGTTTCTTGTCTCGCTGTGATTGTATAATTCCATTCTATTTCTCCAACGGGATTTTCAATTCCCTCAAGGTCTTGTTTTATAGTGCATGACCAAATCCCATATTCTGTTGTTTTTATTGGCTGCTTGGGGCCAACATCCTTACATAAATTATCTTGAGTATATTTAATCTTATTTATATTAGATTGCAGTATAAGCCGCACTTCTGACTCAGGATCTGCATACCCACGAATTGTAAAATACTTAGTAAATACAGTTGACTTATCTGCCGGGTAAACAATACCAAATTCCTTTGAAATGGAAGATATTTTTGCTTGTATGTTATCTTCTCTCCATTGTATAGCTTTAGACAAACCATCTGATGACTCTTTCGCTATAATCGTTACATTTTGCTCTTCTTCTTTATTAATTCCCTCAGTGAAAAATTCACTATTCGGGATACTACACGTCCAATTACCTTCACGACTAGTAACATCGTTACATTTAAATGTTTTGGAGGGAGCGTCATTAATAGAATAAATGAGTTCCATTGAGCTTTTCGGCCTTCCCCATCCCTTAATAATAATATATTCACCTCTCTTTCTTAAATGTCCATTCCAGTCTGGATTTTCAATCCAGATTTGTTTCATCTTCTGAGAAAACCATTTTCCAGGAGAAAAACTATTGATAAAGTTTATCTTATTATTATGTTTTCCTGTCACATCTGAAACTACAAAAAATGGATAATAACTATTATGAGTATCCCCCTCTTTTACACTAGGAGCATCAAACCCAAAGGAATTAACACCAATAATGGTGTTATTCCAAATAATCGGACCACCAGAATCACCATGTTGTATAACTCCGGGAGTTAATCCTTCTTTTTCATTTGCCTTTAGAATTAATCCATTACCATTACGAGAATCGAAAGCAGGAGAGACAATGATAGTATCAGCACGGTATTGCTTATTACCCTTATTGTCCTGTTCTTTTCCTGATTCTTTATCAATTCCTCTATATCCATATCCATAGACATCAGCGTAATAATATTCACTATTTAGTTTTTCATAAGCTTCATCATAACTGAAAAAACGACGAATTCGACCATATTCTTTCCCATCCAATTCTAATGGCTTATCCAGCTTTAAAATTGCCAAATCATGTCGATCAGGCTCAAATCGCCCAGGAATATTCATCGGTATAAAACCATGGATAGATGCCGTCATTTTTTGACCATTAGGACTAACCACATAATAAATTGACTCTTTCTTTGTTTTCGTCTTTTCACAATGTGCCGCGGTTAGAACATACTCTGGTGCAATCAATGAACCTGAACATATACTATTCCCTTCATCATTTTTATCATTTTTATCATTTTTATAGTAGATATCAACCACCCAAGATTTACATTTATCGCTGCTAATCTCATTACAACTTTCCTCTCCTCCTGCAATAGCTTTCAAGGGGGTAGATTTAAATTCATTTTCAGCAAATGAATGATTAAAATGTAATAAAGAAAATAATAATATAAATAGAGTTCTAACAATAATCATTCCAATCTCCTTAAATATTAAGGCGATGATTAATTTTGAGCAACGCAATCCATCCCACGATCGCTACCGGTGCATTTAAACGTTTTTTCACCTCTACCAGCATAATCATCAGAATCATCAGATTCTTCTTTAAATATAAAGATATACTCTCCTCTATTTGCATAATTCTTATATCCATATTTCCAGTCACCATTTTCATCAGAAGCAGCCTTTTCTAAAAGACCAAATCCATCAAGTGATATTTCAACATACACATTTAAATCCATATAAGAAATGTCAGTAATAGTTGGCATCGCTGTTCCATTAAACAGAGTAAAAAAACTGTCCTTTTCAGGTACTACAGAAAAAATTTTAGAGCTAAGTATTACTACTTTATCTTTCTCATTGGTAAGGAGCTCACCAGATAAACTTTTGCCAACAGCGTTAATGGTGATAAAGCCCATTGGTACATCCTGAGCTTCATAGCTCCAATAACCATTATCAAAAATGGCAGGCGATTGTGAATCATTAGTATCATATGATACATAAACGATAATATCGTTATTTACCGTACCTTCAATTGGAATATTCTGTGTATTTTCAGTACCTGATGAAATTCGTTCCTCTTTTTTAGGCTTCGTTATCTTCACAGAACATTCTTCCGTAGAATAATCCACGCTGGACATTCCTCCGGGTAAGAGAGATTGATGAGTAGCCTGCAATTCTGATGAAGGATCGGAAACCTGTGCTTTATAATTAATAGAACAAACAGCCTCTAAACCTTCCAGACTCCATTCACCTGTATCTGTATCAACAGTCGGCGTATAACTTTTTGCTGGTGAATAAATAGACCCATCACGATTATAACCCGTGATTTGAACTTGCATGTGTTTTTCATCATCCGCTGTATCACTATTTATCCGACCCGATAAGCTGTATTTTCCGGGAGGAATAGTTTGCCCATCCTGCATTGACGTAATCGTTTCTCCACATGGAGGACCATTAAACGTTACCCCCGAGTTTTCCATATCAGCAATACTCACTGTACCGGTAATACCGCACGGCATCCAGAGATGTGCCGTCCAATTATCGCCATCACCTGTAGGCTGAGTTGAATAACTGTTGCTATCGAAACTGGTGACAAGATCAGGCCAGCCTCCATCTTCACTATGGCCTTTCCCCGAAACGGTAATATAGTTATTGCCAACGGTGGAATTAGGTTTCGGGCTGGTTATCTTTGCCGGGCAACTTTGTACAGAATAATTGACTTCTGGTAGACCCGGCATTCCCGATGTATCAATATAGCCTGAAGACACAGATGAAGAAGCTTTATACTTAATGGAACAAACAGCTTCTATATCTTCCAGACTCCATCGACCTGTATCCGTATCAACAGTCGGCGTATAATTCTTTGTTGGTAAATAAATCGATCCATCACGGTTATAACCCGTAATTTTAACCTGCATACGTTTTGATTCATCAATCGTATCGCTATTCACCAGACCAGATAAACTGTATTTTCCAGCAGGAATAGTTTGCCCATCCTGCATTGAAGTAATTGTTGCACCACACCAGGGACCAAATAACATTACGCCAGCATTAACTACATCTTTAATTTGAATGTCACTCTTGATATAACAAGGCCACCAGATTTGCGCCATCCAATTATCACCATCACCTGTAGACCGAGTTGGATAAGTTTCACTCCAAACAAAGGCGTAAATCTCAGGTAAGCTTCCATCTTCATTGAGCCCTTTCCCTAAAATTGTAGTATAGTTGTTGCTTAACTGTGTTCCCGATTTAGGAGATGTAATTCTTGGCGACTCCGAGTTTTTATCATCTTTTATAGTGATAGTAATGTTATAATCGTCTGTAATAAGTGTTCCATCATTATTTAAACAATTATTACCACCACAATCGGCGGAAACCTCTAACCCACATCCCTCCTGCGTATTAACATGGTAAAACCAACCCATCCCTGGGCCGAGGAGCGCGAACGGATTATAAGAAAAATTCAAATCAACATAGCAACTTTTATATTCTTTATTATTAAAATAAGTTGTTGCTGTCCAACTAATGCTTTTTGTTACTTGAGAACATACTGGAAAAGAAAAAACACTGTTTCTAATTTCAATTTGTTGTGTTTTTTCGTCTCCCGCCTTCAAATTAATACTTTTTTCTCCTGAGTTATACATACAATGATCGTCGTTTCGATAAAGATTTAATTTATCATATTTACTCGCGTTTTTAATTGTTAAATTGTAATAAGAAGAAGGAGGTACTAAAAATGGCTTTCCTTTCGGTTTATCTTGGTTATTTATCTTATAGGGAACAATAACATTTTTATCTAAATCAATTGCACTAGAGTTATGAAAAAAAATTGGGGTAATAAAAAACAACATGGCATATAAGTTTATTTTTTTCATAAGATAATAGCTCATTAAAAAATAATGCCGTTGATGAAAAACAACAGAAGTAATTCACAATAAATTCATAAAGAATAAAATTCAATCAATTGTGTTTATAAAAAATGAGCCATCTGTTATAGATTTAAACTACTGATCGATACAACCCATTCAATATACACAGAAGAAAAATACATCGAAAAAACGGTTGACAAGTAAACACGGACCCAGTTTACTAGTACGCAAGATTTGCTTGTTGAACACATATTACTAACACTCTACTTTAACAAGGCACTTACGATGATCACACTTATGAAAGCAGCTCAAAACATGCGTTGGTGGCCCAGTTTCCCATTCAGGGCGGTTGAGTAGCACACATAAGTCGAGATCCAAAGTGCCAATAACCCGCTCTGAAAAGCGGGTTTTTTTATACCAATTTTCTGTAGAAAAAGATAACAAAAGAGGTGGGTATGATGGGTAAAAAATTTAATATTTCAGTAAATCAACGAGAGACAGTCTACCAGTCTGATCCAACGTTGCTTTTCAATGAGTTATGCAATAACCGGCCAGCAACATTATTGTTAGAATCAGCGGAAGTTAACAGTAAAAACGCGATCAAAAGCATGCTGATTATTGATAGCGCTATGCGTATTACCGCTAATGGCCGACAGGTTGATTTTGCAGCGTTAACTGAAAATGGCAAAAATCTGCTGCCCATCTTAGCCGGCCTACTATCAGAAAAAGCTCAGATCACTCTCACAGCACACACTCTTCAGGCTCAATTTCCTGTTATTGAGGAAAATTTAGATGAAGACAGCCGTTTAAAAGCCGATTCTGTTTTTGATGCATTACGTGCTCTGACTCAATTATCCACCCTAACTGAAGATTCTGATGCCATTTTTTCAGGCGGATTATTTTCCTATGATTTAGTAGCAGAATTTGAACAGCTTCCCATACTCAAAACCTCTCAGCGCTGCCCAGATTTCTGTTTTTATCTGGCAGAAACCATGATGGTGATCGACCATCCGCGCCAGCACGCCATGTTGCAAACAACACGATTTGGTGAATCAAAAGCAGAAGAACAGCGCCTTGACGAACGTTTATCTGCACTGGAAAACATCATTGCTCAGCCTCGTCAACCCTTAACGCCCGTAACATTACCGGTTATACAAATTTCCTGTAACCGGAGTGATGAACAGTATGCCGATATCGTTCAGCAATTACAGGGTTTTATCCGGCGGGGTGATATATTTCAGGTCGTTCCATCCCGGCGTTTCACGTTACCCTGCCCAGCACCACTGAATGCGTATCACACCCTGAAAAAACTAAATCCAAGCCCGTATATGTTTTTCATGCAGGATCAGGATTTTTGCCTGTTTGGTGCTTCCCCTGAAAGTGCCCTTAAATATGATGCCGACAGCCAGCAAATTGAAATTTATCCAATCGCGGGCACACGCCCCCGTGGACGCAATGCCAATGGTGAACTAAATGCGGATCTGGATAGCCGACTTGAACTAGAAATGCGTACCGATGCTAAGGAATTATCCGAACATATCATGCTGGTTGATTTAGCCCGTAATGACATAGCGCGTATTTGTGAACCAGGTAGCCGCTACGTTGCTGATTTAATGAACGTTGATCGTTATTCATTTGTTATGCATCTTGTTTCCCGGGTGGTCGGTACACTGCGCCACGATCTGGATATTTTCCATGCCTATCAGGCCTGTATGAATATGGGAACACTGACAGGTGCGCCGAAAGTCCGGGCGATGCAACTTATTGCGCAATATGAGAATGAACGCCGGGGCAGCTATGCCGGGGCAGTGGGTTATTTCACCGGTAAAGGGGATTTTGACACATGCATTGTGATTCGTTCTGCCTATGTAGAAAACGGAGAAGCAACGGTTCAGGTCGGAGCCGGCGTCGTTCTGGATTCCGTCCCACAATCCGAAGTTCAGGAAACCCAGAGCAAATCCAGAGCCGTCATTCACGCTATCGCTCAGGCTCATAACACGGAGGTAACATTCTAATGGCAAATATTCTTCTGATCGATAATGTTGACTCTTTTACCTACAATCTTGTGGATCAACTACGCTGTGGGGGTCATCAGGTTGTTATCTACCGTAATACGGTATCCGTCGAGATAATCATGGCTCAACTGGAAAACATGGTATCACCATTACTGATGCTATCTCCGGGCCCCGGAAAACCCTCAGAAGCCGGGTGTATGCCACAATTACTTCAGCAGGTTATCGGTAAAATCCCCGTGATCGGTATCTGTCTCGGGCATCAGGCCATTATCGAAGCCTATGGTGGCACTATCTCGGCCGCCAGTGAAATTCTGCATGGCAAATCAACATTAGCGACTCATGATGGGCTGGCTATGTTTTCCGGTTTACCTAACCCGCTTCCCGTTGCCCGTTATCACTCTCTGGTGGGTGTAAATATTCCGGCAACACTGATTGTTTCCGCTTATTGTCACGATACAGTAATGGCAGTTCGTCACGACGAGAACAGAGTGTGTGGATTCCAGTTTCACCCTGAATCCATCCTGACAACGCAGGGAACCCGCTTACTTGAGCAAACACTGGCATGGGCACTAAATTCACAGGAATCGGGGCAATAAAAGGGAGGATGGGAAAATGCAATTAATTTTAGAAAAATTATTTAATGCTCAGGCACTGACCCAGCAAGAAAGCCAAAAACTTTTTACGGCTATTATTTGTGGCGAGCTGAGTGAGCCTCAACTCGCGGCCGTACTAATCAGTATGAAACTACGCGGTGAACAGCCTCAGGAAATTGCCGGGGCTGCACAGGCACTATTAGCCAATGCCTCTCCATTTCCACGCCCTGACTACCCTTTCTGCGACATCGTCGGAACAGGTGGTGACGGAACAAACAGCATCAATATCTCGACAACCAGCGCTTTTGTTGCCGCAGCCTGCGGCCTTAAAGTGGCAAAGCATGGCAATCGCAGCATTTCCAGCCGCTCAGGATCATCTGATTTACTGGCTGAGTTTGGTATCGCACTCAATGCCAGTGCTGAAGAATCCCGTCGGGCACTGGATGAAATCAGTATCTGCTTTCTGTTTGCTCCGCAATACCACAGCGGATTCCGCCATGCAGTTAACGTTCGCCAACAACTGAAAACCCGTACTTTATTCAATGTACTTGGTCCGTTAATCAATCCTGCTCGCCCGCCTCTTGCCCTGATTGGTGTTTACAGTCCGGAATTGGTAAACCCTATTGCTCAGACATTACAGGTATTGGGGTTTCAGCGTGCTGCGGTCGTACATAGCGGTGGCATGGATGAAGTCGCCTTACACGCTCCGATTCAGGTTGCTGAACTTAACCATGGTGAAATTATCCAATATCAGTTAACAGCAGAAGACTTTGGGCTGCCAAATCATCCGATATCATCACTCAGTGGGGGAACACCACAAGAAAATCGTCATATGACGAGCTTATTATTACAAGGACAAGGTAAAAAAGCGCATGTCGATGCGGTGGCTGCCAATGTTGCTCTTTTAATGAAAATACATGGTCAGGAAGATTTACGGCAAAATACACAACAGGCATTGGACACGATTTACAGTGGCCGGTCCTATGAAAAAGTGATCGCACTAGCGGCAGGGATTTAATCATGAAAAGTAATGTATTACAGAAAATCGTTGAAGATAAGGCGTTATATCTCATCACCCGCAAGGCTGAACAGCCGCTGGAGAGTTTTCTGGATTCTGTTGTACCGAGCCATCGCCGCTTTTATCAGGCACTGACTCACAAACAGACCGTTTTTATTTTGGAGTGTAAAAAGGCGTCTCCTTCAAAAGGTTTAATTCGGTCTGATTTTGACCCGGTACGCATTGCTAAAACTTACCAGCCTTATGCGGCTGCGATCTCAGTACTGACCGACGAAAAATATTTTCAGGGCAGTTATGATTTTCTCCGTATGGTTAGTGCAACCGTACACCAACCTGTTCTGTGTAAAGACTTCATCATTGATCCCTATCAGGTTTATCTGGCCCGCTATTATCAGGCAGATGCTATCCTGCTGATGCTTTCCGTGCTTGATGATGATACCTATCGCGAACTTTCCGCTCTGGCACATAGCTTTAATATGGGAGTATTAACGGAAGTCAGTAATGAGGTTGAACGCCACCGGGCAGTTGCTCTGGGAGCAAAAGTCATTGGCATCAATAACCGTGACCTGCGCGATCTGTCCATCGATTTACAACGTACCCGAAAACTGGCCGCCGGTTTACCAAAAGAGACTATCGTTATTAGCGAATCAGGTATTCACAGCCACCAGCAAGTACGTGATTTAAGCCAGTTTGCTCACGGTTTTCTGATTGGCAGTGCTTTAATGGCTCAGTCCGATTTAGATCTAGCGTTACGACGACTGATTCTGGGTGACAATAAAATTTGTGGTTTGACTCGTCCACAGGATGCCAAAGCTGCATTGCAGGCGGGAGCTGTTTATGGTGGCCTGATTTTTGCTGAAAAATCACCACGCAGAATTAGCCAGCAACAAGCGCAACAAATTATTAATGAAGTTCCTTTATTATATGTTGGCGTATTCCAGAATCAGCCCGTTGATTTTGTCTGCCAGACTGCTCGGGCGCTTTCACTGACAGCCGTTCAATTACATGGTAATGAAGATCAGCCCTATATTGATGCACTTCGTTCTTTATTGCCGGAAAATTGTGAAATCTGGAAATCCGTTGATATGTCGAAAACTGAAGTATTTTCCAGCCTCTCCAATATTGATCACTTATTATTGGATAATGGTTTCGGCGGTACAGGAAAAACGTTTGACTGGAAATTAATTGATAAAGGTTCTCAACATAACAGTGTTCTCGCGGGTGGTTTAAATGCTGAGAACTGTCGGCAGGCCGCCGCATTGGGTTGTTACGGACTGGATTTTAATTCCGGTGTCGAAATCCAGCCCGGGATTAAAAGCAGCCAGAAAATAAAACAAGTCTTCCAACAATTACGCTGCTACCCGTAATCTTTCAGATAACTAATATTCAGACAGAAAGTGGAAAATGAAAATAATGAGTAAATTAAATCCGTATTTTGGTGATTTTGGCGGGCAATTCGTCCCCCAAATTCTCGTCCCTGCCCTTGATCAATTAGAAGAAGCATTTATCGAGGCAAAAAATGATCCTGAATTTCAGCAAGAATTTCATAACTTACTGAAAAACTATGCTGGCCGCCCAACGGCTTTAACGTTATGCCAGAATTTAACCAAAGGCACAAAAACCCATTTATATCTGAAACGTGAAGATTTACTTCATGGCGGTGCACACAAAACCAATCAGGTATTAGGGCAGGCATTACTGGCAAAGCGAATGGGAAAAGAAGAAATCATTGCCGAAACCGGTGCAGGTCAGCATGGGGTTGCAACCGCACTGGCATGCGCCCTTCTGGGCTTAAAATGCCGTGTCTATATGGGTGCAAAAGATATTGAACGCCAGTCCCCCAATGTATTCCGTATGCGTCTTATGGGAGCAGAAGTCATTCCCGTTCACAGTGGGTCTTCAACACTGAAAGATGCCTGTAACGAAGCCATGCGTGACTGGTCCGGCAGCTATGATAAAGCACATTATTTGCTTGGCACTGCTGCGGGGCCCCATCCTTATCCAACAATGGTACGTGAATTTCAGCGCATGATTGGCGAAGAGGCCAAAGCTCAGATTCTGGAAAAAGAAGGACGCCTGCCCGATGCGGTTATTGCCTGTATTGGCGGTGGTTCAAATGCTATCGGCTTATTTGCAGAATTTATTCCGGAAACTCATGTGCGTCTGATAGGTGTTGAACCCGCAGGGCATGGCATCGAAACCGGAGAGCATGGCGCACCATTAAAACACGGGAAACTGGGCATCTACTTTGGTATGAAATCGCCGATTATGCAGACAGAAGATGGGCAAATAGAAGAGTCATATTCCATTTCTGCCGGGTTAGATTTTCCTTCCGTTGGTCCCCAGCATGCCTACCTGAACAGCATCGGGAGAGCAGATTATGTTTCCATCACAGATGATGAAGCACTGGATGCATTCAAGGCACTGTCACTAAACGAGGGAATTATCCCGGCCTTAGAGTCTTCACATGCCCTCGCCTATGCGCTGAAAATGATCCATCAGGAGCCGGATAAAGAACAATTACTCATCGTCAATTTATCCGGTCGCGGCGACAAAGATATTTTTACTGTTCACGATATTTTGAAATCCAGGGGGGAAATCTGATGGAACGCTATGAATTACTTTTCAAGAAATTAGAAAAACAAAATCAGGGTGCTTTTGTTCCTTTTGTTACTCTCGGTGACCCTAATCCTGAATTATCTTTAGATATCATTGATGCTCTTATTTCTGGCGGCGCGGATGCACTGGAAATTGGTATTCCATTTTCCGACCCTCTGGCAGACGGCCCGACGATCCAGAATGCTAACCTTCGTGCTCTGTCTTCTCATGTTACGCCAACACGCTGTTTTGAATTACTGGCACAGATCCGGGCAAAGTATCCAGAGCTCCCCATCGGATTATTAATGTATGCAAATCTGGTATTTCACAGTGGAATCGATGAATTTTATGCTCGCTGTAAACATGCCGGGGTTGATTCCGTGTTAATTGCAGATGTGCCAATATCTGAATCACGTCCTTTTTACTCGGCAGCCATCAAGCATGATGTTGCCCCTATTTTTATCTGCCCGCCCAATGCAGATGATAATTTATTGCGTGAGATTGCTTCATTCGGTCGCGGTTACACTTATCTGCTATCCAGAGCAGGAACTACTGGGGTACAGAATAGAATGAAAAACCCACTGACGGATCTGGTCAACAAGCTCAAAGAATACCGTGCTGCACCGGCCATACAGGGGTTTGGCATTTCCGAGCCAGCTCAAGTCACATCTGTCATTAATAGTGGGGCGGCAGGGGCTATTTCAGGATCAGCCGTGGTTAATATCATTGAGAATAATTTACATCAACCTCCGATTATGTTAGAAAAACTTAGAGTATTTGTTCACTCAATGAAATCAGCTACCCTGCGATAATACCGTTTTCCCCCACAAGCCAATTCGTGGGGGAAATGACTCAAAACATCAATCCAGCTTATTTGTAAGTTCCCTTATCTTCAACAATACTTTTAAATCACTGCTATTACATTATTCCCCGGTAAAAAAACTTTGTCACAGTAATGTGTTAAAAATCAACGCCAGAAAACAGGAAACGTATTTCGTAACATTATTCCTGACATCAACGGAGAACCATTATGAAAAAATTACAGTCCATTTCCACACTCCTTATCGCAGCGGTTATCACCGCCATGCTGTCAGCATGTGCCCCAACGGCAACAACCGAAAGCACAGGAAACTATATTGATGACACGGTAATCAGCACGAAAATAAAAACAGCTCTGTTTGAAGAAAAGAACCTTAAATCCAATGATATTAATGTAGAAACTTATAAAGGGCGTGTTCAATTAAGTGGCTTTGCACGTTCTCCTGAAGAAGTCAGGCAAGCCATTCAGATTGCAAGAAGTATTCCGGGGGTTAAAACAGTTATTAACTCGATAAAACTCCGCTGAACAAGCGGATATATTGTAGAAATGTAAAATTACATTGTAAAAAAAGGGGCAAATAATGCCCCATTGGTTCTCATATCAAACACACAGGTTAACTGTATCAAATCATCAAAATTTATAACCAATACCAAACATAAATACCCAGGGATCAAGACGAGTTTTATATTTGTGTTCTTCATCACCTACTTTAAATTTCACATCGGTTTCGATATTAATCCACCAGAGCGAAGTATTTAACATCCAGTTTTTATCAAGTTGATAATCCAGACCAACCTGCCCTGCAACACCCCATGAATCTTTCAAATCCAGACTATTTAAATTTGCGGATTTTACAGTCGTATTATTATTAAATTTCTCATCAAAAAATGTAGTGTAATTTATCCCTACGCCAACATAAGGGCGTAAAGCGTTTTCTGTCTCACCAAAATAATATTGAGCCATTAATGTCGGCGGCAATTGTTTAACTCTCGCAATCTCACCTGCACCCGGCAAACTGACATTATGCTGAAATGGCGTTGCTGCCAGTAATTCAGCACCAATATTATCAGTGATCATATAGCCGAAAGTTAAACCCAATTGTGTATTATTGTTTACATCAAACGAACCTAAAGTTAATACATTCTCAGAGCCGGTATGCGGTCTTACCGTTGCAGTACCTGCACGGAACAGAAAATCACCAGCTTCATGGGCAAAAGTCAATGATGGGGCCAACGTTGCCGCAGCCAGGACAAGCGCAGAAATCTTTTTCATTATCGATCCCATTTATATAGTTTTAGTGGTTACAAATTTATTATTTCACCTATGGGATATTTTGAATTGATCCAAGTCAAAGTTAACTGAATATATCTCTGTCAAAGCTTGACCGGCTAATACCGGGTTAATACAACCTAACCTCCCAAAACGCTTTCGAGCGTGCCCCATTTTTGACAACAAGCCAATTCTGATAAACAAAATTGTACAATAGTTATCAGCTTTATCTTTTCACTATCCAATAATCCGTTGAACAAGGTACAATTGGATATCATTATTGTTTCATCTGATAGGAGCCATTTACATGCCCATCACGGCAAATACCCTGTATCGTGACAGTCTCAACTTTTTTAAACACCAATTGTTGAATATTGTCATACTCTCTGTTTTAGCCGCGTTGGTGACTACACTGCTCAATCACCTTTTCATTCCTGATGGTGAGCAACTTAAGTTATTGACTGATATGCAAGATACTCTAAGGGAGTCAGGAAATTCGGGGATTAAAAACGTTATTGAACAATTAACCCCAGAAGCACAACTGATGCTTATGCGCACCGCTGGCGGGATCTTATTTTCCAATATCTTTGGTGATACTCTGCTGACTGCCAGTGTCTTAATACTTATCAGTGCTATTTCAAACGGTCATCAGGCTAATGCGCTACAGGCTTGTCAACTATCGTTAACTCGACTCCCTAAGATGTTTTTACTGGTACTTATTTGTACCCTGTTAGTTCAGGTGGGTTACGCTTTGATGTTCGTCCCGGGGGTTCTGTTTTCAATCGGGTTTGCATTTGCTCCGATTCTGCTACTTGAGAAAAACAAAGGCGTATTTGCATCCATGCAGGAGAGCTGGAGATTAGCGTTCGATAATTTCCGCCTGTTAATTCCTGCGGTCTTGCTATTTCTTGCAATGAAACTGATTGTTGTATTCGGCTTATCCAAAATGCCGGAAATCGCCTTATTAACCGTGAATAATCTGCTATCTTCCATGTTGCTGATTTATCTATTCCGCTTATATATGCTGGCTAAACCACAAAATTAATAAATATTAAACCGACAGCCTCGCACTATTCAGCGAGGCTTTCTTCCGCTTGCTTTTTACTCTGAATCAAACGAATAGCAAAATAAAGATCCGGGACAATAATTAAATCCTCATCACTACTCCTGAGTTTGTTCTGCTTTATCCAGTTCTTCAATTCGGTGCTGCGGCCTGCAAGAACTAAAGTTATTCGTTTCCTTTTCAGTTCAGTAATCAACTCATCCAACACAGCAAACACACTGACATCATCGTAAGTAAAACTGACTGTTGCATCCACCACCAGCCACTCCGGGCGTATGACAGCACTGTTTACATGTTGTAAAACCCGTTTTTTGAAATAGCCAGCATTGAAATAAGTTAGAGGTGAGTTAAAACGATACATAACGATGCCATCGACAGGCCCAATATTGTTACCCTGATTGATGGAACGGATCATTCCCTGTTCATTTACCCCTAACAACTGATCAGAAGGACGAAAAATAATACGCAAAAATTGCAATAAACCCAATAACACCGCAAAACCAATCCCATCAATCACACCAACCAACAAAACAGCAACAAGGGTAAAAATGGATAGAATGAAAGCCTGACGATTACGTTTTCGGTATGCCCAGATATTTCTCAACCCGAGTAGTGACCATGTAGAAAATATCAGGACAATGCCCAATGACGATAATGGGATATATGACAGAAATTCCGTCATAAAAAACAATACCAGCAATATCGCGATTGCAGAAATTATCGATACCATCTGCGTTTTACCACCGACCGCATCATTGACTGCGGTACGACTGCTGGCCGCGCTGACAGCAAACCCCTGTGATAATGACGAAGCGATATTTGCAATACCCAATGCCCGTAATTCTGAATCTGCATCTACCTGATAACCGTTTTTGCTGGCAAAACTACGCGCTGTTATCATAAAACTCACAAAGCTGATAACAGCAAGGTTAATAGAAGGTACAACTAAATCACGGATACTACCGAACTCAAACTCAGGCATTGGCACAATCGGCAGCCCATCTTTCATATGGCCCACAATCTGAATACCATGCTGATTTAACTCAAATTGCCAGCTTACATAGGTGGATATTATCATCGCCAACAGTGGAGCAGGCCAGCCCGGACGCAGAAAACGAACACTTAGCAGGACAAATAAGGTCATCGCTGACATGCTCATTGTCGGCCAGTGAGATTCCAGTAATTTATGCGGTAATGCAATCAACTGTTCAATCAGTTCCGAAGGCAAACCAGAAATCCCGAATACTTTAGTAATCTGCCCCGCCATGATGGTGATGGCAACTCCATTGATAAAACCTTTTAAAATGGGGCGCGACAGAAAATCTGCAAATGCTCCCAGCCGAAAATGGCTTGCCAGTATGCACCAGATTCCTGTCATTAATGTCATGATAATGGCTAGCTGCCAGCGAACATCTGCATTTCCAAATGCCAGAGGAGTGACCGCAGCCGCAATAACAGCACACGTTGCCGCATCGGGGCCAATAATCAACTGGCGTGATGTCCCGAACAGAGCATAAACAAACATAGGTAAAATACAGGCATACAAACCAATAATTGCACTTATGCCCATTAATTCCGCATAAGCAATAGCAACAGGTAAAGCGACTGCGGTAACCGATAAACCAGCCCGTATATCATGACTAAAATATTCTTTTCGATAATTACAAAGACTCTCCAAGCCCGGCATCCAGCGATATAACCTTTTCCCCAGCATAGTTTTCCTCAACATGGCCTTACGCAACGGTTTTCACGATTCATCACCAAGCAATCAATGAGTTATACAATCAGTGATCTTATACAATGTAGAAATACAGACCTGTCATAAAAGAGACACATTATAATGCTAGGTCAAATCAAAGCCCACAACCCTCCCCTTTCCTTAACAATCTTTTTCTTTAAACCATTTTATTAAGATCTGATACACTCTGGCATAAATTCAGAAACCTGCCATCATAGGTATTACAGTGAGCTAATTTTATGAAACAACTTCTAGATTTTTTACCATTAGTCGTTTTTTTTGTCGTCTACAAGATGTATGACATTTTCTATGCTTCAGGCGCATTGATCGCTGCTACTGGGTTAGCTGTTGTTATCACCTATGCGGTTTATCGCAAAGTTGAAAAATCATCTTTAATTACATTTGCAATAACAGCTGTCTTCGGCACACTGACTTTAACCTTCCATAGCGATTTATTCATTAAATGGAAAGTAACCGTCATTTATGCCATTTTTGCACTGGCTCTGCTTATCAGTCAGTGGGTGATGAAAAAACCACTAATCCAAAAAATGTTAGGTAAAGAACTAGAGTTACCTGATGCAATCTGGAACAAACTGAATACAGCCTGGGCAATTTTCTTTATCGTTTGCGCATTAGCAAATATTTATATCGCTTTCTGGCTCTCTATGGATGTCTGGATGAACTTTAAAGTATTCGGGCTAACGGCATTAACACTGGTCTTTACCGTATTGAGTGTGATATATATCTACCGCCATCTGCCCCGCGAACAAAAATAATAACAATGAGTTTCATATGGATACCTGCCGGATTATTGGCAGGTATTGTTGTCTTCACCAAATAAAGCAAGTTTTTCTAATGACACAACAACAATGCTTACCAAACGGAGAATTGGTTCTCCGTACACTGGCTATGCCAGCTGACACTAACGCCAACGGGGATATCTTCGGCGGCTGGCTAATGTCCCAAATGGATATTGGCGGCGCCATTCTGGCAAAAGAAATTGCAATGGGACGCGTAGTCACTGTCAGCGTTAATGGCATCAGTTTTCTAAAACCGGTCGCGGTAGGTGACGTCGTTTGCTGTTATGCCCGTTGTCTGAAAACGGGAAATTCATCCATTACCATTCATATTGAAGTCTGGGTGAAAAAAGTAGCGTCTGAACCCGTCGGGCAACGTTATCGAGCCACTGATGCTGTTTTCACCTACGTCGCCGTTAATGAAAATAATACTTCCCGCCCGTTACCGGAAGGTAAAAGAAATTTCAAACTGGAAAGCAGTAATTAAAAATTGCTACTCTCTGGGAAAATAATCCATAGTAAATTAAAGGAGTGCATTGAATGCGCTCCTTTTTATTATTTAGATTTAAATATAGTTGAATCACTAATTATAAACAACGAACTTATCATTCGAGATTTAACCGGTCGTATTTTTAAAAATCTTTTTCTTATCTTTATAAGAAAAAAACTATTTATTTTTTAAATTTAACTATTCCAAATCATGACTAGCTGTTTTATTTACTAAACGATACATCAATTTTTCATCCTAAAATTATCATCCAATTTCGACTCAAAATGATGTACCAACAAAATGTAGTAATAAACCTTAATAAAAAACCTTGATAAAAATGCTTTTATTATAAATGTGTTAATACGTAACAGGAGACGCTTTAGCGCCTCCTGTTATGATAAAAACTACGATACTGAAACACCAGTCAGCTTAAACTCTATGGTAGTCACATATCCTGTGGCTGGTTTTTTTTCATACCGCCACTTTCTCATCGCGTTTCTCACTTCACGGTCAAAAAGGTTTTTAGGTTCAGCCGAAAGGATTTCAATATTTTTAACCCGACCATTTTCATCAATATCGTATTTTACCTGTACACTCCCTTCTATACCTAATTGCCTTGCCCTATCTGAATATACAGGATCTATTCTACTCAGTGCTTTTGGCCCGTTCTGAACTTCAGATTTTTCACTGGTAACAGGGTCAGTGGATTTTTTCCCATCCACATTATTTGTCAGCAAAGATTCCTGATCAGTAATAGGTTTCACTGCCTCTTCTGACATTTTCTCTGTCTTGATTTCTTTAGGCTTAGACTCCTTTTTAGCAATTTTCTTCTCTTCCCGTTTCTTTTCTACCGGTTTTTTTTCAGGCTTCGGCTCAGGCAGAGCTATTTTCGCAATAGATTCAGGTTCTGGCTCCGGGGCTGGCGGTTCGGGTTCTGGCTCGGAAATAGATGCAGGCATAGCGGGTTCAGATACCGGGGCCTGCTCCGCTGCCAACTGGATCATCGCAACAGACATCGGGGGCGCTTCTGGCGGATTGCCGGATTTCAGCGTATGAAATAGCGCCGCAGCAATGGAAATATGTAAACAAACAGAAAGTAGTACTGGCCAATGTATCCAACGCATAAGAGAATTCTTGAGTAGCAGCATGATTGTCAATTTTAGGATAGACATTAGTTTAAATGCAAATGACTATCATATTCAATAAAGATTCAAAAACATCTGTATCATGCCACACATCATGTTAAAGTGATTCTGCGTTTTGAATGAACAAGATCGACCGGCGATGCTTGTAAGTTCCCATCTTACGTAGTGCATAAATACGTGAATAACGGCGAGACTGACTTTCCAACCAACGACGACGACGTTGGATACTTTGGCGAAGGAGACGCCATCTTCCTACTTCATTTCTGCTTCTTTTCATAAAATACCCTGATAAATGTTTTCAAAACAAAATTTTTCTCACTATAAGTGAGTAATGTTATTCTTAATCGTCACTGCCGGAGATGTCAACCAATTACAGGTTTACCTTAATATTCATATTCAGCATGTTTCAGCAGTCGTAAATAAATAATTTCAATAAATAACATCAGCCTGAACTCAATCTACTCATCATATTTAGTTGAGCATGGGTAATATTTGAATTATTTTCTGCCTAATGGATGGTATTTCCTTGATAGTTTCTTAAAATTTACAGAAACTTGCACTCACTACGGTATCAAAATACTTAAACAGGATTGATTGCCACTTATGACAACCATTTATTCTGTACTTTACTGGCTGGCTATTTTCTTATACTGGCTGATTATCGCTGGTATTACTATCCGGGTCCTGATGAAGCGCCGACCAGTGACATCAGCAATGACCTGGTTGCTTATTATTTATATTTTCCCTTTGGTCGGCATCGTTGCTTATCTGTCATTCGGTGAGTTACATCTGGGTAAGCGCAGAGTTGAACAGGCAAAACAAATGCGCTCTTCTGTGGCTGACTGGCTTTCCGATCTAAAAAAGTCACAACATATTTTTGCCAATAAAAACAGCGAAGTCGCTGAACCTTTGTTCCAGCTATGTGAGCGTCGGCAGAAAATCAAAGGTGTCAGAGGCAATCAGATGCAGCTGATAACATCTTATGAGCAGTCCCTGAAGTCTCTTATCAATGATATAGAAACTGCCGAACATAGTATTGAAATGGTGTTTTATATATGGCAGGCGGGTGGATTGGTTGATCAGGTGACTGATGCTTTAATGAAGGCAGCAAAACGTGGTGTCAGGTGTCGTATCATGGTGGATTCAGCAGGAAGCTGGCAATTTTTCCGTAGTCCCTACCCTGATATGATGCGCAAAACCGGTATTGAGTTTGTAGAATCACTGAAAGTGAATATCTTTCGTCTTTTTTTACGTCGCATGGACTTACGCCAGCATAGAAAAATTATTCTTATTGATAACTATATTTCATACACCGGCAGTATGAATATGGTCGATCCTCGTTTTTTCAAACAAAATGCTGGTGTAGGCCAATGGATTGACATCATGGTAAGAATGGAAGGCCCGGTCACAACGACACTGGGCATTATCTATGCCTTCGACTGGGAAATGGAAACGGGCCAGCGCCAGCTTCCCCCTCCTCCTGACACTAATATCATGCCCTTTGAGCAGGCATCCGGGCACACAGCGCAGGTTATTGCCTCTGGTCCCGGCTTTCCTGATGAGCTTATCCAACAATCACTGATGACGGCCATTTTCGCCGCCAGAGAACAACTCATTCTTACCACGCCCTATTTTGTTCCCAGTGATGATCTAATGCATGCAATCTGTACCGCCGCCATGCGAGGTGTTGATGTCAGCATTGTTGTACCGAGCCAGAACAATTCATTCCTTGTACGCTGGGCAAGCCGGGCATTTTTTACCGAATTACTGGAAGCGGGTGTAAAAATCTATCAATTTGAAGGCGGGCTATTGCATACAAAAAGTGTTTTGGTGGATGGGCAACTCAGTATGGTTGGCTCTGTTAATCTGGATATGCGCAGCCTATGGCTAAATTTTGAAATTACTGTTGTGATCGATGATGAACTCTTTGGCAGTGATTTAATGCTTGTCCAGCAGGATTATATTACCCGTTCAGTGTTGCTTGACAGTGACGAGTGGCAAAAGCGCCCTGTCCGGCAACGAGTGCTTGAGCGCTTGTGTTATTTTTTCAGTCCACTTTTGTGATTTTCGGCACAAAAAAAGAGCAAAACATAAATATCTGACTATTTTTCATAGCCTCGCCACCACTAACGGGGCTATGATTGCAATTTGATAGTATTCAATCACTACCATCCATGTTTTAATTCCCTTCTGTTATCAGTTTCGGACACTACCATTATGGAAAATCAACCAACATATCCACATTCTCTTCACTTGGATCTCAATAACCGAATGACCGAAGACGAAGCGCTGGAAAAAGCCTACGATATTTTTCTGGAACAAGCGGTTGAGAATCTCGATCCTGCGGATAGCTTACTGTTTAGCCTACAGTTCGAAGAGCGCGGTGGCGCAGAGTTATCAGAACCCTCAGATATATGGCTTAAACATGTTGATTTTGAAATAGATCCTAACTTCTTTTCAGAAGTGATTATTGGATTAGCGGAATCTGATGAAGCCGAAATTGATGATATTTTTGCCCGTATACTGATTTGCCGGGAGAAAGCGCACCCGACCTGTCGGATATTGTGGAAAGCGTGATATTAATTAACTAGAAACATACAGCGATATCTCTTCCCACAAGATAATCATGTAATTATTTCTTATTGCGGCTGCATAGTGAAGTGCAGCCAACAAAGATGATAAAATTTATTAAGTTTAAGAAAGGAGTTTTATCAGTGGGGAATTGTAACAGATTAACAAACACCATACGTATACAGCCAATGAAAACAAAGCGTAGCAGACAGCTCTGGCAATTAATATCCAACCAATACCGATCATTACTATTCTTATAATTCCAATATACCATTTCCCTTTGATTGCTTTAAAAGAGCGTGCCCCACAGATAACCAAGCCCACTCCTATACTGAAAAATACAAAATGGAAAAGTGCGGTTTCATATGTTAATTCATACATTTATTCATATCACCCGAATATAGTCTTACAAAGATTAATGATTTTTTGCTGAAGAGTTTCTACTTTGCTTAATTAATGCATACCGATTGAGTAACTGGATAAAATGCATAGTAGACAATGCGATACCATTATCATTCAGATTAGATCCATCCCGAACCTGAAAATCCAGATGAACTTCTTTGATTTTTTTATAAAAAATTGACCTAGTTACTTCGGCTGAACCATCACCGATAGTCTGAGTTAATCCACAGCCAGTCACACACATTGCAGCAAACAATATGAATGCCAAAGCCCCTTTTTTGTATTGTTGCTTTTATTGCTTCTAATGATGCATTCAGTGGAGCCATGTTTAGAATCGATAATTGCCATATTCATGAGTCTCTTTTCGGAAAAGCTGTTCGGGAGCAGCCTGATAGCGTCCCAAACCAATAGTAATTTCATTGACTTTTTTATTTGTGCTGGCTCTATTAACGGCCGCGTTATTGCTCGCCGTCTTACCTGTATTTGTTTTATCAATGATCACATTACCTACAATTACCCTATGAGTGATTGTTTGATTAACAACCGTATCGTTAATTGCAACAGGCGACTGCCTTCTCATCACTGCCGTTTGCCCCAGCTTCACCCCTTGCCCGGTTGTGACACTCAACTGCGCTTCTGGCAACAACTCACGAGGTATACGCAGTTGTAAACGAGCATGAACACGTGATCCCAGATATGCATGAAGCAGAGTCATTAAATCTGCATGTAACTGACCATCAGGAGGTAACCATTGTCTGACCTCCTCTGGATCCTGAGTCTTCAACACCAGTAGTATCTGACTGTTTACATCAATACCACTCCGACCCAACACGGGCTTATGAGATAGGCTAACAGGTGAATGGCAACTCATCCTGACTGGATTATCTATCGCTATCCGACGTCGATCATGGCGGATAACCTCTACTTCAGTATTAGGTGCCAGCAGTTTAATCAAAGAGCAGATACCTTCTGATGTCCGGGTAGGTAAACGCATCGTGCCCAACAAAGCCAAAAAACGAGAGACAGGTGTGCCAATATGATTTGCACATCCGGGAATACCTAGCCCAATTAAACCAAGCAGGTATTGTGAAGTTTCATCACTTCCACCAGCCTTAAAAGTCGCAGGGTATGAGTACTTGCGCCAGATACGATAAAACTGTGTTGTCAGGCGATGATTGAATAGATCGAGAAAATCAGTGACAGCTTCCGTTCCTTCTCGTTGTTGAGCGATATCATCGATATAAGTCGGTGGCAGCGGTGATTCAACCCCATATAATCCTAAAAAAGTGGTTCTTACACTGGGTTTATTGCCATGAGCTTCATGCCCTGTTTCTATCGTTTTCAGTTCGCTGACAGGAAATCCCATCCCCAGATGAGGACGAAAACGCACGGCGTCATCATCCGGGTTTATTGTACTACCTAAACCCGATTTCTCAGGTTGCAGGCTCTCAATCAACTGACAAAAACGGTAAAAATTGACCAATGGCAGCTTATCTTTAAGCTGAGTAATCAGCGCGGTAAGTTCTGGTTGTGATTCTCGGTCCATCGAATACATTTCCCACTTGGTTGAATAATCAAAGTCAGTTGGTTAAACAGATGAATATCGGCATATAAAGAGAAAAACCGATTGAGCATTTCACCAAATAGATGAATATCGCCTTCTCCCGTGAAGCCGTTACTATCCAGTGTGACTTCAATATCAATGCCACGTAATAAAAAACCTTTTTCAAATCGTTGCAGATGCTCATGGCGGACGGCCATAATCGCATCCAATTTACGATTATTCATTTCATCTTCTTGCCAGTTGTATAACGCCAGCGTCCCACGTAAGACTTCTGCACTTGCCATCATGTTGAGAAAACTCGAACCTAAATGGCTTAGAACCCGCCAATGAAAACGATCCTCTGCCGGAGGGTAAGCAGGTAAAGTTGGCTTGCATAAATTCTGTACCCTGACAGGAAGCTGCAATGTTTGCTCACAGCGGTTCAGTAAAGTACTTTGGAGGGCTTTACGCGGTAACTGACCGTTTGTACCCGTAATCTGTAAGGAAAGTGTTTCCGATGTGATACTCCGGTTGTTTTCCCAAACCTGTCCACCCAATATCAACCATGTATCATGTAAACCAGTAACACCTCGTCTGACACGGGTATGATAATAACGCTCTGGTGCTGTGCGGCGTAACATTCCCCCTCGGTGACGGAAACTAGTAAATGGCACATAAGCACCTTCTTCAGCATGTCGGGAGCTATTAACACCATCGACGGAATAAATTTCCGTATGACCATCCTGCAAACGGCGTGGACGCAGTAGATATTCATTTTCCAGACCATTGACAGTCAAAGGGTCAGCCTCCAGAGTGAATAAATTAATCACAGAGACACAGTGCAACCGAATATGTTCTGTTTTCACTAAGAAATCAGAATCCCAAAGCTCACTTAAAACAATATCCAATTCAAACCATTGGGTTTTGTCAGGAAATCGGACCCCCTCCAAGCCATTCAATTCGACGAACATGAATTTTTCCCGGAAAGTGAAATACTCCAGTAAAAGCTGATAACCACTGAATGAGGTATCACCTTTCGACCACAACCGATCGTTATCAGTAAAACCTCCCGGAGAAAAATAATCATCAAAACGAATCCGATCCATAACTTCAGGCAAACGTAAATAAAAAAGTAGATTATTCATCTAACCAAAAAGATAAAATCATCATATTTGCTCATACTGAAATGATTACAACTCTTAGATACATTTTATTTTACTTAAATTATATTCTTATTTTTCCGAATCATTACGTGCAAATAAACAATATTTTGGTGTTTATTCACCGGGATACGATATAAATAGATTCTAAGTTTCGCTTTATTCGCCAATAGCCTCCTGAAAAAAATGCCTCTGCCTTTGGCTGACTGACTTGTTGGTGGGAAAATTTACAATCCATAGAAGTCTGGCTATAACCAATAATAGCGACCACTCCCAAAAGTCATGATCATAAATCTTTTTTTGACAGTAGGAATTTTTGTCACAGCTGTTATTATTTTCAATGACAAAATTATAATAATATCAATTAACATAAAACGTAAAATATTATCATATTTATGATGTGCTTTACTTTCGTTGAATAACTGTTTATTTCTTTTATGAAAATTTAGATCTAATATTCACACATTCTATATCAAATGATTAACTTCCAATGAAAAATAAAAATGAATCCATACCACTTATTATTTTAGTGAATTATCTCTATAGAAGATCGCGTTTTATCAGAGATATTTCGCCACACCATAAATAAAATGAACGCATCACAAATTCATCAAATATAACATAAACTTGTTGCAGTTGTTTTTATTTTATATGTTTTTTTATCAAATTATTTATGTTTGATTACATTATTTTCCATGCAGATAATTCCGTCACCCTCTTTTATATTAGGCGGGTAAAAATTAGTTATAAACTATCCTTTAGATGGGATTAAAAGTATAGGTGTGATATAAAAATCAGTAGCATGCATTGGTAGAAGATTGGAAGAAGATAAAGTGTAAATATCTAACAAACAACTATAAAAACAAACATTCATAAAATCATAAAATAACTGAAATTAATTTCCAATTGAAATAAAAAAACCTCATAGAATTATCACAATCTTTCCTTTAACAATGGAAATTTAATAACAATTTCGGATTTTAAGTTTTTTATAAATTAAGTTATTAATGAACGCCACCATAGTATAAAAACAAACCACGTATTTTTCTATGAAGTAATTTTTGGCACATCTTAATTCATTTAATTGAATTATTGATGTTTATTTTACAAACCTATCTTCGATAGAGATATTAATTATAGGGTTTAAAAATGGATATTAGAGCTTACAATGATGAAACTCATAAATACGCGCTAGAGTTACTTAAGAATGATGGCGTTATTGTCGCTCCAAGCGTAACAAATTACGGTGTTTTTTGTTCAGCAACAAGTGCACGCGGAATAGCTCGAATCTTCAAAATGAAAGAGCGGACCAAATTCGGGCCACTCACTCTGGGTATCGGGCATCCTAATGATGCGCGAACCTATGCTGATATCCCGCCAGAATTCTCAGATGAGCTCATCGCCGAACTGCTATTAGGGAAAACCACTACAGTTTTTTTCAAAGCACCAGCAGCAACTTTATTTCCCGAGCAAATGACTATGGGAGCCCCTACAGTTGGTCTTTTTTGTCATGGGATGAGCCCCATGTATGAAATTGGACGAGACTTCGGCCCTATAGCCCTCACATCCTCTAATATATCAGGGACGGGCGGACACCAGGTTACGCGCGAACAAGCGATCAACGATCTTGGTCAGCACGCGGATTTGGTTATTGATGGAGGTCCTATTGGTTGGGATGAAACTGCCGGGCCATTTCAGAGCAATACAGTAGTGGATTTCTCTTTCAACCCGCCACATCTGGTTCGACCTGGCAGATTTTCAACTGAGCGATTAAAGAGCCTCTTTCCTGCACTTGTGACTGACACAAAGGCTTATAAGGATGTACTAACTCAAAGAATGGGAAATGTAAGACTATGACTAGCATTCATTTCGATAAACCATACACAGGATCTGATCAGGTAACTGAAGAAGCATCGTTTTCAAATAATGCTCAAGCAAAAGTAGGTAGAGTCTTACTTGTTGGTATGGGAGCAGATATCGGATCTAATCTATTGTATCTGTCGACAACCGCAGATGTCGCATACCCAATTACGGATGTGTTAACCCACTCGATTGACAGTGAGGGAATTGCGGCTGCGGATCGCGGGCCACTTGAAGAGCTCAAAGCACGTCTCCTCCTAGCCAATCCACATTTGCTCGGTAGAATTACCATAGATAGTAGCAATTGTTTGCTGGCTATAGATAAATGTACATTTCGCATTCACTTCCGTGATCTTGACGAAGTTCTGGATGATCTCGGCTACTTTGATTTGATTGTATTGGCGACGAGTCGTCGGCACATTAGATCTCAAAACTACCTTGATAAGCTTGAATCCATCTCTCGGGTGGTCATCGGTGTAGCAGAAAATTCTGCTCTTCCTGCTCTTTATCCTGCGCTTTTATCCGCTAATTCACAACATTTTCTTGCTAGTCGCACAACAGTAGCGACTGAACTCTCAGGAAGTTATGCAATGGGCAGTTGTCAATGTGTGGGGTGGACTACAGGTTTGCGCATTCTGGCAGACACCTGTGCAAACCGAGGCGTAGCACTTCACGATATTTTGATTCATACGGAGATAGATATCGTCCATCCTGATACCGCATCTTCCAATTTTGGTACTACGCGTGTGGGCTCACGCACTGAGGATCCCAGAGATAACCTGCGACCAGGCGTCTCTCAGGTTGCTGAATCTATGTTGCGTTTCAGTCCCGCCACGAGCTCTAACAGTGTTTCACTCCGAGTACTTACCCAGCCTCCAGGATATCAGGTACAGCGGTTTTTCCTGCGTGGGCTTGATATTAGCGCAGAGGACATTATTGGTGCTGCGAAAGCACTAGAATCTGCCGAGCCATGTCTTATTCATGTAACTAATAATCCTATAGGTTCAAGGTGTTATGCTTTCTTGCCTTGCAGTATTGTACTTCTCGCAACGGAGCAACATATTTCAATCAAACGCATTGGAGACATTGTCGAAGTTGTCCTTCAAGCCTTTGTCCACAATACACTCGGCTACTGTGCCGCAATCCTTGCGGCCACCGATCGTATCCTACGCGGTGATATCGTCACATTTATTGATTCACATGATCAGATAACTATTGAAGGCAAAAAATGACTACTTTAGAACTTATGGATAGACCAACTGTACGGAGAGCTGTAGGCAAGGTGATCATTACCCCAGAACCTGAAACGGTGGGTACTATTACATCCTCGTTCGACGAACTTTCAGATGGTATGGAGCATATTCTTTTTACACCAAACCTTGATTGTGCAATTGCAAGTAAGATTATAGCATTTCCATCAGTGGGCTCTGTTGTTGTAACCAAGGGAGAATTTTCGGATCACGCCCGAAAAATGCTCCAAGAATCTGGAATTGGATTGATCGTCTGTAACAAAGATGAGCTCAACAAAATAAGCAGGTGTATTGTTAACAAAGATGGTTTGACGGCTCTTAAGGCAACAGTGCCAGTTAGTGCCATCTGTTCAGTACTGAACCAGCGAAATCTCACAATCTACCGCAGATTCGGAATTAACTCGCTGGGGTACTTTAGGTTCAAGTTCTGTCTTTTTCAACTCTTTAGTCAAGAGCCATCTGCTTATTATGATCCTAATCGGGTTGAGGTATTCCTGTACGAGCAACTAGTCGAGCTGGGAAAACAAAACTGGTCGAGCGTTCGCTGCGTTCTATCCGACCTTACTACAGCTGAACTCGCCGAAGTTGGGATAAATATACCCACAGAAATGAATCCAGATATGGGCGTACGCGGGCCACGAAACATGAAACAATGGGAACCTGAATTAGCCGCTATTTGCCGCTTCCAGCAAGAATTCGATACACCAGTTAAAATCAGTGCTCCATTCATTTCCACTATTGATGAGTACTGCGCATTTGTCGCTATGGTGGAAAAAGCAGGAATACAGCGTTCTCAGGTTGAGCTTGGATTTACGTTAGAGGTTCCAGCACTAGCAAAAGAGCTTGATGACTTGTTCACAGCGACAAAGGTCGATTTCATGGCTATTGGTACGTCAGATCTTTTTTCTCTGTTCAATGGCATTTGTCGCAACAATCAAGCCCTTTCTGTATTGCCAACCCGCAACGCAAATATCCGCCTGCTACGTAGAGTCGTTACGTCTGCTCGGGAGCATGGCGTTCATATATTTGTGTGTGGTGAAGTTCGCCATAATGAAGAGATTATGAAGGAGTTATTGCAAGCTGGAGTTGGAGAACTCATTTGCTCCGCACATGTTAAAGATCTTAGCTCAATATTTTATCTCTCTAGCACAAAATGGTCAGCAACATGAGCCATATTATCTCATCGCAGAAGTATAAAGAAACGAAGGGTCTCTGATAAGCATATTCAATTAATTGTTTTATGGCGAATTAAAGAAAGTGCCCATTATTTTTTTATGTTCTTCATGAATATGTTGGCTGGATGAGTTGTTTAGTCATAACCAAATTTTTTCCATATTAAGCCATATAAGAAGCATGATCTAAATAATTCTATATGGTACTTAACTGAGATATATAAGTATGAAAAATTCTTACTCTACAGGTGTAATCTGCTGCCTGATCACTACTTTATCCTGGGGAGCTACTTTTCCCATCATGACCAGCGCGCTTACACGCATGGATCCTTATACATTCACATTACTGCGCTATGGTTTCGCTGGTATTGCATTGTTAATTGCACTGTATTTACGCGAGGGGAGGCAAGGATTTAACCTAAAAGGCGAACGTATAGGTTTAGTCTGGTTACTGGGCACTGTGGGCTTTGCTGGTTTTGGTTTTTTTGTATTTTTAGGCCAACAAATGGCTGGAAAAAGTGGTGCATTAACAGCCTCCATCATGATGGCAACTATGCCAATGCTTAGCATTCTTGTGAACTGGGTATTACGCAAAGTTGCACCTCCAGCTATCTCTATTGGATTAATCCTGATGTCCTTTTTTGGTGTAATGACCGTGATTACTAAAGGTCATTATGGCAGCCTGTTTGGTGCTCCCTCCAGCTACACAGCTAACGGGCTCATCATTTTAGGTGCACTGTGTTGGGTTATTTATACTGTAGGAGCTTCATTTTTTCCTACTTGGTCACCGTTAAAATACACTGCGTTGACGACTTATCTGGGGGTAATAAGTATAATAGTGCTGGATGGCATATTATATGCCTGTGGTATTATATCTGTACCTGCAATAAATGATTTTGTGTTTGTTATTCCACATGTATTCTACACAGCTTTCATTGCGGGCTTCATAGGGATCCTGTTCTGGAATATTGGTAATAAGATCCTAACGCCATTTAACGGCGTATTATTCATGGATATTGTACCAATCACAGCTTTCTCAATTTCAGCGATGACCGGAATGAAACCAAGCACTCCGGAAATTACCGGAGCTTGCATTACAGGTTCTGCACTGATTCTCAATAATCTATATTTACGCTACCGCAATACACCAAAAAAAGTTGCTATCCTCATCCGTGATAATTGAATAGTTAGCCATATATAATCATTAAATTCAGATATTCAGCGATAGTGTCCTCTTTATTGACAGTGTTATTTTTCTCCACATAAAATTTATTTATATCCGTTTCAGTAGTGATAGATAAATTATTTCTCAGTAACAAGGAGTTAAAAATAATTATGGTTTTATTGATATATTTCGCTGAAAAAATTAATTGATTCTAGCCAGGTAAAGTAATTCTTGCCATTAGGCTGTTAAAAATTAGATGTATAATTAGATTAGGAGATTTAAGCATGTTCTTGAAATCTGGTGAGTTAATATTGCATGTTGATTTACAAGGCTCCTGCGACGCCCCTGTTCTGGTGCTACTTCATTCCCTTGGGACTAATTTACATCTTTGGGATCCGATAGTATCGAGTTTAACTCGATACTATCGGGTATTACGTCTAGATATGCGAGGACATGGTCTCAGCGAAGTTGGGCAGGTTCCTTTTCTTATCAAGGATCTGGCCAAGGATATACTCAGTGTTGCAGATTATTTTGGAATAGATATGTTTTCGGTAGCTGGTGTCTCGATTGGTGGACTAATTGCCCAAAATTTAGCTGACAGAGTGCCTGAGCGACTCGTGTCAATGGTACTCATTGACACCTACCTTGCACCAACTACACAATCTATTTGGAGCACAATGGCTTATGATATCCGCAATCACGGCTTAAGCCATCGAATTCAAGAAATCTTCTCTCGTTGGGTAACACCAGCATTTCGTGACACACCATCGGCAATAGGAATGAAGCAGATGCTATCCCGTACCTCAGCAGAAGGCTATGCGGGATGCGTCGAGGCGCTATCGCAAATTAAACCGGAGCAACCAAAGAATACAAAAATTCCAGTATTAGTGTTAGTCGGTGAAAGTGATATTGTCGCTACACCAGCAGCCGCACAAGAAATGGCGATTGCTCGCAATGGAAAATTAGTTGTACTGAAGGATGCGGCTCATATACCCATTCTTGAAAAATCCGATGAGATTTTGGAAGAAATGATGAAATTTTTGGTTAAAAACTTCAATCAAACTATCAGGATGGAAGCTAGCGTCTAAATATAACACCACATACTACATTATAGTGGTCAACAGACATATGGCACCTTTCTGCCTCATAGTTGCAATGGTGATACTTCACCAACTGAATTCGCAAAACAATGGGAAGAAACTAAAGAAGAGTCCTCTATTTCTTAACTGCTACAAATAAGTATCCCCCGGCATAGCCGGGGGTTTTTCATATGCGCCTATAAGGCTCTCTTACCTGCCGCGCCCTAACAGGCGCATCGCAATCTGACATTTGCATTCTAGTGA
>NZ_CAWNQF010000080.1:0-46445 GCF_963876465.1 Xenorhabdus sp. KK7.4 | reverse complement strand
CGCAAGGTGTTTTAACAAATCAAAAGGGGTTTTTATAGCTGCCTCATCGCTGAAAGCTCTACGGAACCCCCTGCCTAGCAGGGGGTTTTCTATATACAATATTGCGATTCAAACATGAATCGCAATATTGTTAATGAATGTATTATGACATTTTAGTATAATTTTTTAATTATTTCATGTCGTCAATAGCTGGTTCATCATTTTTTATAATCATTCTTCTTTCGGGGTGTAATTCCAGCCAGACGAACCACCGAAAGTAGCACCACCGTATCCACTACTTTGAGTGCCTAGCATTCCTGCTGATTTAGCTGCAACACCAAATGCTTCTTGTTTCTTTCCTACGTTATTTAAAGGAACTAACCCTTTGGTGTTTCTCATCTGTTGCTTAAAACTCCATGTAACATCAGTTATAATCATGCTTTTTTTAAGTGTATCAATATCATTCATGTATATTCGTAATGAATATGGGATAGTAAAATCCTCTGTATAGTTTATAGAAAATATATTTTTTCTTTCAAAGACCTTACTTCCTGCGTAATTAAGTGCCTTGATAGAGTGAGTTGTACAGTTGACACCAGTCAAGTCATAAGTATCAATAACTCTTCCGAATTTTTTAGTGGGTTCATTTGCGGAAGCACTGGTTACTTCTTTACCAGTGTGCCATCGGCTTTTAAAATATGTCATTATCGCTATAATATCAGCGTCCCTGATATTATAAACTTGAGCTTCCATTCTATAAAGTTCGCTTGACATATATTCAATTGCTTCATTATCCTGCATCCAAACTAAAACACCATCACCTGTTATTTGCGTTGGACTAACATTGGCATAACGACCGTAGGAAAAAACATTTATTCCTTTTTCGGTATGAACAGAAATAAATGTATGACCTGTGCCTTTTGTTTCCACCCATAAAAAAACACCTTTAGGTAACCATCGACAAGTGGTTTCATAAATATTTAATGCATATGTATCAAGTTTATCAAAAACTCTTGATTGTTTGATTATGTCCCTATTGTTCATTTGCTTTTTATCCTTGCAAAAATATAAATGATAATGATTGAGGCAGGAAATGAAACCAATACTAAATGTATATCATGGTTTTTAATAAATTTAAAAAAAGTTGGAAAATTTAAGGCATAAATAAATGTAGATATGTTATTTATTAGGGAAATTAAAAAGATTAAAAAAATTATTCTTAAACTATGCTTTAATTTATTTCGTAAAAATAACATTATGGTACATAAAACAAACAGAAAATTATTAGCCAGCATTGCATAATCAGTGATCTGAATAAAAAAAGATAATTCAGATGGGGTGTACTCATTGCTTGTCCATAAGGTTATTACTTCTTTTGTAGTCAAATCAATGGAAATAAATCCTATATTACAAAAAATAAATAAAATTATTACTATCAGTATATTAAATAATGACTTAATCCACATTTAACCCTTCCTATCATTTTTGCCAGTTCTAAAACCAATCTAGCTGAAAAATTTTTTATCTTGCCCATGATAATTGCATGTTTTTGATACACCGCTGGATAGGATATACCAGAATTATTTATATATTCTAGTATAGGTGACAATAAAGCGGAAAAATCGTGATTAATATCGTATATTAAACAAATAGATATGGTTACCTATGTTACATTTTGTTTAAGGCGACAGATTAAAACCACACTGACGCGCTACGCTTGCCTTCTCCGAGTTACCGGGCTAATAAATTAACCCAGTAACTCGGAGATCTGAAAGATCACCTGCCAGAGAAAACATTTTTACCTACCCCCTCCCTATTAAAGAATTAGGGGTAAAACTGTTCACCCTGTTCACCTTTGAATAATTAAATTTAAATTCAAACCCTTAAAGGGTGATGAGTTGAAACTAAACTGTTCGCTACTCTTCACCCAACCGTTCACCTCCAACCAGAAAAAAGGTGAACAGTGATGAATAGTTGTGAACAGTTTAAAAATAACTATTCACCCTATAATACTTTGATATATTTGGTTTAAATTATAGAGTGAACAGTGGTGAACACTTTTTTATATTTCTTTGAAAAATACCTGTAATCAGAAAAAAATTATTCTTCTGGCTGGCTATTGCTTGTCAGTTTCGGCATCCATTCGATAGCGGTATCAAGATTCAGGCTCAGATTGCTGCGAATGCCCTGTTTGCTTTTCTTGCGTAAATATTGCTGGCTGTATTCTGCCAGTGCGCCCGGCATATCCATCCCGAAGCGAGTCACGGAAACAGGTTTGTTCAGGTTATTGCCTTTCATATAAGCAAGGTAGGCGTGATAGAGGTACTTACGGGGATTGAACGGCATAATTTCCGCATTGCCGATTAATAGGCCGTCAACTTCATGGGAAGCAATGAGATAACCGCAAAAATCGACCAGTGGATCTGTGCCGCGTTTGATATCCAGCGCCTCCGCAGATTTCTGTTGCTCTGCCAGTAAACGCCTCGCTGATTGTGGATCAGCAAATCGGTGAAGCAAGTGCCGGATAATCACAGGCAATTCTGCCGCAATTTTATCCCGTAGGAGTGGATCGCGTTCATTTTCCGGCACGACTTCGGAAAAATTAAAAATTACCCGACGCCGCGATACCCCACCACTGCGATCACTAAAACTCATGGCGTTATTGTTTACTGCCAGCACCACCGCAGGAATGCGGGTTGAATAAGGTTGTTTATGTTTCGGATCGATAGCAACTTCATCGCCGCCAGTAATCGCCTTAATGCCGGAACCATCACCCACATAGCGAGTTTGGTCTGGCAGGATAATCAGCGAATAGCCGACAATCAACGCCCGTTCCCGTGGATTTTCCAGTGCAGCCATACTTGCGGAAACGGTATTGCCTTTACCTGCCAGCATGGAACAAATTTCAGCAAAGATACTTTTACCACTGCCTCCGACTCCGGTGATTTCCAGAAAAAATTGCCAGTCATAACGGTTCGCCAACACCATAAACAGCGCCGCTAGCACTCTATATGCTTTGTTTTCACAGTTGGCAGTTGCCTGATTGAGCCAGCGCCAGAATTGTGGCGCATAATCTTGCAGGGTTTCCCCCGAAACAGGGGAATTAAATTCAACGTCATTGGCAAGTAATAGCCAGTCATTTTTGCCGTGAGGCCGGAACTGGCAGGTTTTCAGATCAAATACACCATTACTAAACCCGATTAAGTGGCGTTCTGGAGGCTGCATCATGGGAAGCTGTAATTTCAGGGCATCTACGGCTGAACTAATACCATGCGGTGAATATGGTAATTTTTCTTCCATAAAGGCGGCGACCATTTCCCGTCTTAAATCACGGTCACTGACCGGACGCCAGATAATACCGTCATAGTGATAAACGGTTTCCGAAGCACCATCCAGTGCCAAATCACCGTTATAACGTGCCAGCAATACTTCCCCGCGTTGGCTGGCTCCCATCTGGCATAATGTCAGTTTTGCAGGCTCGGTATCATTATTAAGCTGAATTGCTGCTTTTTTCTTGGTTAATGCTGGCTGATAAAGCCCCTGAGCAAAGGCTTGTTTTGCTATTTCTATACCGTATTGTTGTCGGTAATCATCCCAGTCAGCTTTTGATTCCGTAGGCGGTAGCGTTACCCATCCGTTAATCGTTTTGGCGGTCTTCTCTGCTGCAACCTTGCCGATATTCTTTTTCAGCATGCCGTTTTTGTCTCGTTCTTCCGGTTCGTGCCAGTCGTTATCGGCGGCAATTATAATTTTGGAGTTTGGATACTGCTCTCTAGCCTGTTCGGCAACAATCAATAGGTTACTTTCATCAATCGCTGCCAATACCACGCCTTTATGCAGTTGACTGACAGTTAAAGCTGTAGCGTAACCTTCGGTAATGATGATTGTGTCCGGCGTTCCGGTAATCTCAGTTACCAGAATAAAACTGCCTTTTTTCTGTGTACCTACAACAAGTCGTTTTTCACCATTTGGCTTGATGGTCTGTGCGCCAGTAATTGCGCCATCCAGTGTCTGAGTCACCAGCAATAAAGAACCGTCTTTTAACAATCTCTGATTGGAGTATTGCAATCCCTTTTTCATCAGATATTGAGATTCACCCGTAACAGCAGTGGCAACCAGTGCCGTGATGCGTTCTGCGATTGGTTTAGCGCTATGATTTGGTGTGTTAGTTGGTTTGGGTTCTGGCAAAGGCAATGCCAGTACATCCGCAGCAACCTTTGCTGCTTCAAAAATTGAGATCCTTTTGTTTTTTGCCACTAAATCCAACCCATCACCATAGTTCGGAGCGTCACACTGGCGACAATGCCAATTGCCGTGATGGTGATCGTCGATAAAGTGGAAACGGTCAGCACCGCCGCAGACAGGGCAAGCGCCATGTTTTCCCTTGCCGGGAATATCAATACCACATGCTGGCAGCAGATTTTCCCAGTGATACATGGCGGATTTTTTCACAGACTGGATAAAATCGAGTGGTTTTTGTTCGTTTATTTTATCTGAAGATGTAAATTTGGGGTGAGTTTGGTTAGACTGTGTATCAGCCATCATCGTTACCTCGTTTAACGGTTTGGTCAGACGCCTCAGATGTGTTCGCGCACACTGGGGCGTTGCTTTTTTATGTTACTTTTCTTAAAAAATATCTATCTTTATGCCCTTTTGCCAAATTTCCCGATCAGGACATTTTCGCCTCGTTCCAGCATCTCCATATAATCCGCATACCATTGCAGCATTTCCCTGCGACCATCCAGATATTGAGCGTGGTTGTAAGTGCCTCGAATACTGTTTTTATCGACATGAGCCAGCTGTTTTTCAACCCATGCAGTGTTGAAGTCTAGATCATGCAGGATGGTACTCATGGTATGGCGGAACCCGTGGCCTGTCGCTCGTCCTGAATATCCCATACGGCGGATCATGGTATTGATTGCCATATCAGATATATGCTTTCTGTAATCTGTCCGGCTTGGGAAAACATACTGATAACTGCCGCTGATAGGCTGAATCTGCTTCAATAAATCGATAACTTGCTCTGATAATGGCACTACATGAGTACGGCGCATTTTCATTTTTGCGGCTGGAATTGTCCAAACAGCCTTATCTAAATCAATTTCTGACCACTCAGCTTTGCGGAGTTCTCCCGGACGAACGCCGGTTAATATCAGCATTCGCAAAGCCGTTCTGACTATCTGACTACCCATATATTTATCAATAGAGCGCAGAAATTCAGGTAATTCATCTACTGAAAGGTGAGCGTAATGTTCGCGTTGATGAGGGATAAAAGCACTCGCTAAATCGGGGGCTGGATTATATTCGGCTCTGCCCGTAATAATTGCATATGTCCAAACTTCACCACAGCGTTGGCGGACTTTCTTTAATTTATCGGTGACGCCTCTCTTTTCCATAATAGAAAGGAGGTCTAATAATTCGAGAGGTTTTATTTCAGCAATCGGGCGATGACCGATATAAGGGAAAACGTCTTTTTCGAAAGCGTCCATCATATCTTCACGATAACCAACAGACCACCTGTCTTTTCTTCCCTCGTACCATTCACGCGCAATGCTTTCAAAGGTATTACTGATTTCTCCCTGAGCTGCCAATTTCTTTTGTTTTTTATCTTGGTTAGGATCAATACCTTCGGCTATCAGTTTCTTGGCTTCATCACGTTTTCTTCTGGCCTCTGCCAACGTAATAAGCGGAAAAGTACCAATAGCGAGTAACTTTTCTTTTCCTGCAATGCGGTATTTCAGTCGCCAGTATTTAGAACCGGTTGTCTTTACCAGCAGATATAAACCGCCGCCATCCGATAGCTTAAAATCTTTATCTTGAGGTTTTACTGTTTCAACTTGTCGGGCTGTTAGTTTCATATTTCCAGCATCCTTGCCCCCTCACAGTAATGGGGGTATTTTTTTAGGGGGTACAGAAAGTTACCCCTATATATACCCCCTAACTGGGGTACATTGCAATAGATGCCAGTAGACGTTGATAGAGTGTTATTTGGGAATTTTCGTTGATTTTATTGGGGAAAATAGACTTTAAGAGATGCTGCTAGAAGTGTAGATGGCGGAGGAGGAGAGATTCGAACTCTCGGATGGTTTCCCATCGGCGGTTTTCAAGACCGCTGCCTTCAGCCGCTCGGCCACCCCTCCGCGATGTCGTGCACTATAAACATCACTGTTCCCAATGTAAAGTACTTATATGCTCAATTGATGCCAAATCACTCACATAACTGTTCGTTGGCGCATTTATTCAGCATTTATGGCAATCTTTCTTTGGAATAAAGGTGATTTTTGCTAAATTGCAGCCATTATTGTCGAGTGGTTAAAAAGCTATGTTGGTATTTGAAGGTCGAGAAATCGAAACTGATGCACAGGGTTATCTTAAAAACAGTAACGACTGGGAAGAAGCGATGGCACCGCTACTTGCCGAGCAGGAAGATATCATCTTAACCGAACAGCATTGGGAGGTGGTTCGATTTGTCCGCGAGTTTTATGAGGAGTTTAACACTTCCCCCGCTATCAGGATGTTAGTCAAGGCGATATCACAAAAGCATGGCGAAGAAAAAGGTAATAGCCGCTATCTTTATCGCTTGTTTCCTAAAGGACCGGCAAAGCAAGCAACTAAAATTGCAGGGTTACCAAAACCAGTGAAATGTATCTGAGTCTGTCATCCGCCTTCAATGGCGGATGCTGAAATCAGCCATTTCCTCTATCTCACAAAACTGAGGCTGAAAATGTTCAATCTTTGAACCCGGAGGCCCGCCTTTCTCCAGCCAATGTATTAGCGCTGCTATTTGTTCTTCATTACCACAGGCAACGATTTTGACACTGCCATCATTCATATTCCGAACATACCCCAATAGCTTATTTTTCTTTGCCCAGTAGTATGTCTGATAACGAAAACCAACTCCCTGTACTCGGCCATAAACATAAATAGTGACACTTTGAACTGTCATTTCTTTTTCTCCCTCAAACAAAATTGAAAAGTGACTCTTCAGTATCCTGATGGAAAAGTATTTATTTTCTGTTATGCAATAGATTGAAAACTATCAGGTATAATAACTTTGGCATGCTAAGACCACTTTTAGTATTGTATTTTATATACACAACAGCTAACCTGAAATATGAGATGGTGATCACATACCATCTCAAATGCAAGATTCCGGTTACCGGGTGTGCGCTTGAAATTTACCTTACGGCCCTTATATAAGAGTGATTGCAAGGTTTCTCTGGAGGTGACTATGATGATCGCCAGCAAATTCGGTATCGGCCAACAAGTGAGACATAGCCTGTTGGGCTATCTGGGTGTTGTTGTAGATATTGATGCCGAATATTCTTTAGAACAACCACAGGAAAATGATATCGCATCTAATGCTACTTTACGTTCAGCTCCGTGGTATCACGTTGTGATGGAAGGTGATGATGGGCAACCTGTCCACACCTATTTAGCAGAGGCTCAATTGACTTACGAGATATCAGATGATCATCCGGAACATCCTTCTCTGGATGAGTTAGCTGAATCTATCCGCAGTCAATTGCTGGCTCCAAGGTTACGAAATTAAACACATTCCTTTAAAAAGTTAAACGATACTGATAAGGAAAGGCGATGAAATAAAAATAACCCATCGCCTTCTTTACTTTTCTAATCCTAAACGTGGGATCTCAATTTTCGGACAGCGATCCATAATCACATCTAATCCCTTATTTTCTGCCAGTAATTTCGCCTCATCATGAATTACCCCTTTTTGCAGCCAAAGCACTTTTGCTCCAATGGCAATCGCTTCTTCCGCAATACCATAAGCAGCTGTTGCATTACGAAAGACATCAACCATATCAACTGGCTGTTCGATATCAGCTAGCTGCTTCACAACTTGCTGTCCTAATAATGTTTTGCCCGCTAGCCTAGGGCTAACTGGTATAACGTTATATCCCTGATTAATCAGGTACTCCATTACCTCATAGCTGGGTCGATCTGGTTTTTCACTCGCTCCCACCAGAGCGATTGTTCCGACTTTTTTCAGGATATCTATCAGATATTGATCACTCATAAAGCCCCCTAACTCATGATTATGCCGCAATAATTATACGTTTCATTTACTACAGTGTTTATGACAATCACGTTTATTTCTATTATCTTGTTATTAAAATAATTGGTAAATGGTGCATTCTCACGAAGGTATTAATATGGAATTAACAACCCGTACACTGACTGAATCCAAAAGTATTGCTCTGATTGCGCATGATCACTGTAAACAATCTCTTCTGTCTTGGGTCAATGAGCATAAGCGTGTATTAGAACAAAACAGGCTCTATGCCACAGGTACAACCGGAAACTTGCTTCAACAACAAACGGGCTTACCGATTACCAGCCTATTGAGTGGACCGATGGGAGGTGATCAACAGATTGGTGCATTGATTTCTGAAGGAAAAATTGATGTTCTAATCTTTTTTTGGGATCCTCTGAATGCCGTTCCTCACGATCCCGATGTCAAGGCACTGTTACGTCTGGCCACAGTCTGGAATATCCCTGTAGCAACAAATCGAACAACTGCTGATTTTCTTATCAAATCTTCGCTTTTTACCGAAAAAGTCGATATTTACGTACCTGATTATCAGGGGTACCTTGATGAAAGGCTAAAATAAGCACAGCCACCAGCAAAGAAAAACAGATTATCTCCCCGAAACCTAAGGCTTTCGGTGCTCTGGGACACCTAATTTAGATAATTGGTGAATAAATACCGATGGATTTTTAGGTTCCTGCATCAGCCAGAGCTGCTTTTTTGCTCTCGTTAATGCAACATATAACAGGCGCTGCTCTTGTGTATCAGAAAATGTTTCAGGTTTCGGCAGTAAAACCTGCTCCAGCACTGTTTCTTTTTCTGATGCCGGAAAACCCTCTTTTCCTTTTCGTAATCCTAAGATAATAATGTAATCAGCCTGTTGCCCCAGAGATTCGTGAATGGTCATAAAGTTAATATTTAAATTCGGCCAACGGGTTGCCGCTTTCTTCAATACCTCAGGCTTATGAAAATGGTAACGAGCCAATAAGAAGATGGTTTCCTGACTGGTGACGTAGCCACTCATGCGGTTTAACAAGGCTTCCAATTGTTCTTCGGGCAAAATCATGACTGATTTTTTATTTCCTTTTATTGAACTATGGTTGGTAAGCCTACACAATGAATCACTCACTTGGCTGTGAAAAAAACGGGTAATTCCATTAGTCATTTTACTAATGTGCTCATTAACACGATACGTGGTATCTAAAATGCACTCGTCACTCTCACCAAAATAAGCAGAAAAAGTCTTTATTGAAGGCCATTCAAGACTATTAAACCGACAAACTCCCTGCCAGTTATCTCCTACTGCGAATATATGGCTTTGTCTATTTTGTGCTTGAAGTGTAGTTAATAACTTAATACTTAGAGGAGAAATATTCTCCAGATTATCTAACAGGATATGCTTCCACGGGCTAATGAAACGTCCTTTTTGCAGAGTATTTACTGCCTGATGAATCAACCCATAAAAGTCCAGCGCGCCTTCTTCTTTTAATACCGATTTCCAGGCTTTCAACAAAGGTGCCATCAGGCGGATACGTTTTGGGAATATATCTGAATATTCAGGCGAAGCCCGTTCCAGCATCTCTTTTTGGCTACCACCATGCATTCTCATTAACTCCAGCCAATAATCCAGATGGCTGGATAAACGGGATTGTACCTGCCTGTCATTCCAATATGCTCCATCGGGTAACTGCCAGTCTAACTCTTCATTCAACCATTCGCGCCAGCCTTTGGCCTGTGCTTTTTTTTCATTACACTGTTTTTGCCATTCCCGAATAAGAAAATCATGGCGCTTTTGAATATTAGTCTCTAATTCACTAATTTTTGGTGTATTGCTATTTGCCTGCCGGATGATACAAAGGGCCAGTTCATGGAATGTTCTCGCTTGTATCGTTTTTGTTCCCGAGCGTAACTGAAGACGTTTATTTATTTCTTCAACCGATTTCTGCCCGGCTGACAGTAATAAAACCTGCTCAGGAAGCGCCTGCTGGCGTAATAATAGCCACTCTGCACGGGCAATTAAAACAGATGTCTTTCCACTTCCTGCACTTCCCGAAACTAATATGGATTTTTCACCATTAATAACAGCCTGATATTGTAACGGATTGAATGGTACATTTTCTGCGATTTGGAACAATTCACCATATCGTTCCTGAATGCGTTCAGCCCACTGCTGGTTTATGAACTTTCGCCGTTCCTCTCCTTCATTAAGCCAGTTCAGGCACGTCTGGTAATTTTCCCGACAGTTTGCAAAGTCCTTGAGTCTTTGTGATGGCAAGGGAATAGATTGAAATGTTTCATGGATTTGTTGCTGTAATAGAGATAAATCTTCTGCCTTCATCCAATAATCTTGCTGGCGAATTTTATCAATTTTATTTACCTGAGCAGACAGAACGCCAGAGCTGATGCCGCTCATATCAGAGCTCCAGGCCTGCCATTCCTTGAATAAATAATGGTAAAAACGCTGTGTTTGCTGCCATTCAGTGCCATGTAAACGAACAACTTTCCCTTCCGGTAACTCAAATTCCAGTTCCCCCCAGACAAGCCCTCGCTTACACTGAATATCGATTAATTGATTAAATGGAATTAGGTACTGATGTTTGTCACCACTGACTTCAATGCCAGCACTCAGTAAACGCACTCGATTATAAGGATGCCGAGCAAGTCGTTGACCAATTTGTGTTGATTTTAGTTCCATTGTAATAGCACCGTACCTGAAAATTGTTGAGCTATCTGCTCACTTAAATGTTGTTAGGAGTTTTTTGTGCTAACTGTTTTTTCCAGCTCCCGCCATTTTTTGTATAACAATCACGTTTTCTATTATATTCGTATATTTATTGCGCTAACAGGAACTACACTGGTTCCCTGGCTATTGAAAGAAGAACCCAAGATTACAATCCCTTTGACGTTAGGTGTTGTCGCCGCCGCATTAACAGACTTAGATGATCGTTTAGCGGGTCGTTTACGCAATCTGGTCATCACCTTAGTCTCCTTCTTTGTTGCTTCTGTTTCTATTACTTTACTTTTTCCATACCCTTGGTTCTTCGCTCTTGGGCTGGCGATTTCTACCTGTAGTTTCATACTACTTGGTGCTTTAGGGCAGCGTTATGCCACCATCGCTTTCGGTGCTTTATTGATTGCAATATATACTATGCTGGGTACATCGATATTCCCTGTCTGGTATCAGCAACCTTTATTATTACTCACTGGTGCAATTTGGTATAACTTGCTGACACTAGCAGGGCATGCACTATTTCCTATCCGCCCGTTACAAGAAAACCTAGCACGCTGTTATCATCAGCTTTCTGTGTATCTGCACGCCAAAACAAATTTGTTTGACCCAGATGCTGAAGCAGAGGAATACGAGCAGGCTGTATTTGATATTGCGATGGCCAACGGCACATTAGTATCAACACTGAATCAAACTAAAATAACTTTATTAAGTCGTTTGAAAGGAGACCGTGGGCAACAGGGAACCCGAAGGACGCTACACTATTATTTTGTTGTTCAGGATATCCATGAACGTGCCAGTTCATCTCACATTCAGTATCAAAAGCTACGAGAAACATTGCGCCACAGCGATCTTCTATTCCGTTTCCAGCGATTGTTGTCCATGCAGGCACAGGCCTGTGCGCGGGTTTCACAATCCATTATCCTGCGTAAACAATATCAGCATAGCTCACGGTTCGAGAATGCTTTCACCTATCTTGAAATCTCTTTAGAGAAATTAAAAAACCAACAACTAGTTGATACTAAGATCGTTGCATTTAGTAATTTACTGAAAAATTTGCGGGCAATTGATGCACAACTAGCCGGACTCAGTTCTGAGCAATATCTGACCCTTCAGGAAATTGCTCAATATAATAAGCAAAGCGATGACAGGCAGTACCCTGACAAACAGTACAACGATAAACAAGAAGAAACGCAATTATCCGATGAGGCTTTAACGGGATGGCGTGATATTTCATTTCGGCTTCTCAGCAATCTAACACCCAAATCAGCACTATTCCGTCACGCTATCCGTATGTCTGCTTTGCTTTGTACTGGTTATGCCATTATTCAGCTATTTGATATGCAAAGAGGTTATTGGATCCTGCTGACCAGCCTGTTTGTCTGCCAGCCTAACTACAGCGCAACTCGCCGCCGTCTGGCTCTGCGGGTTATCGGGACATTGGCGGGTATTTTGATTGGCCTGCCTATTCTCTATCTTGTACCTTCTATTGAAGGGCAATTATTGCTGATTGTCATTTCAGGTGTGTTATTTTTTGCCTTCCGTAGTAGCCAGTATGCACATGCCACTCTATTTATTACGTTATTGGTATTATTAAGCTTTAATCTATTGGGTGAAGGCTTTGAAGTAGCGTTACCCAGAATAGTCGATACCCTGATCGGTTGTGGTATTGCTTTGTTGGCAGTCAGTTTTATCTGGCCTGATTGGAATTTTCGCCAATTGCCACAAGTCATTACCCGTACAATGAATGCCAATTGCCATTATCTCAATGCTATTTTGCTGCAATATCATCAAGGAAAGAGTAATTGCCTGGAATATCGGGTTGCTCGCCGTAACGCTCATAATTATGATGCCGAACTGGCATCGGTTGTCTCAAACATGTCATCAGAACCTAAGCATCATCGTATTTCTCAGGAAGAAGCATTTCGTTTTCTTTGCCTGAATCATACCATGTTGAGTTATATTTCCGCCTTAGGTGCACATCGTGACAGACTTAATGAACCTGTCATTCTGGATCTACTGACTGAAGCAATTCACCATGTTGAATCTGCATTGCAACAAGACAGAGTTAATGATGAGTTCCTACATCAGATTTCAGAGCATTTGATACAAAAAAGTAATCAATTAAATTCTGATAACAGCAAGGTTCAACTTGTATTACAGCAAGTAGGATTGCTAGTTGAATTATTACCGGAAATAGTTAATTTGAAAAAGCAAATAAACAATCAGAAATCTAATTAAATACATCCCGCCTTCTATGAAGGCGGTTTTTTTATTTTTGTAACTTATATTTGCTGTATTTAAAATCAATTATCATCTGTCGTCTTAAATTAAGATAAAATAGAATAATACTAGTTACTATGTTCTAATTCTTGATGCCATATAAGTAAATCATGGCGTAGTTTTTCTGGCAATACAGCAACATGGCAACCTTCTATTGCTCCGGCTAATGCCAGTAAGATATTAACACTTATCTTCTTTCCATTTTGTTGTAATTTAAGATAAGTTACTTTTGCTCCTAACACACGTAATTCTTCTACTTTTGATATTCCTGCTTTCCATAACTGGCGCTCCAAAGCCATCCCAAGATTAGGAAGATCTTTTAATCTGAGAGGTGTTCTTTGTTTATTAATGATATCTGTCAGTGTATCTTGATAAGCTAAATTAACATATTCGAATAATTGTTTTTGATCCCGCCAAAGTGACTCACTGACTCGGTAATAACGCAAAGCCACAGGAATTCCCCTTTTTGAATAGATAAACGTCTCCATGCCTTTGGCTTTAAATAACGTCTCTGCATAACTATTCCCTCGTAAATAAAGCTCACCTTCATAACTCAGGGCGAACAAGACTCCATCAATTGATAATCCAATTCCACCAAACTGGGATTTTTTTTTAAGTTTACCCAATGAAGATACGCCGTGTTTCAATTGATCAAAACGCGCCCCAGATAAAAACATTTTTATCACTCCATGAATTATATCCTGACTAAATATTTTATGCTCAGTTCCCTTGTCTGTTATTAACAAAATAAATAACAAGAACAAGTAATTAAAACCATACGCAATCTATTTCTGGCTGCCAATCATTAAATGAGAAAAAAACTGTTTTATATGAATTTTTGCGAAGCGCCTTGAAAAAAATGGTCTTGCTTTTAGCCAAATAACCAATTACTGTATATATATACAGGCATCATGGTGAGGAACATTATGCGTATTCAACCCACTCTGGAGTATCTCATTGAGAGTAAAATTGAAGCTGAGAACAGTACAACTCACACACACGAAATCACTAATGTAACGGGCACTACATCTACAAAATTACAACCTTTTAGTCAGGCTGAGCAAAATTCCTTACAAGCAGTAAATGGTACAATCCGTGAGTTAAGCTATTGTGAACAATGGCCTGTGGTTAACCACATCCTACTTCCTTTGCTACATCAATCCAGAGATGAAAACAGGTGGTTACTCTGGATAACGCCTAATAAAAGATTAAGCCGCCAGTGGTTAGTCGATTCGGGTTTGTCTTTAGACAAGAACGTTCAATTAAACCAAATTACCCCTGTTGCATCACCCTATGCCATGGAGAAAGCCTTAGCAAGTGGTAGCTACTGCATCGTATTAGGATGGCTGCCAGAACTGTCTGAATATGGAGTACAAAAACTGAGATTAGCTGCACAGAAAGGCACAACACTAGGCCTGATTATGCGTCCTCAGGCCTCACCCGAACAGTATAATCCTGTAGAAAGCAGGATAAAGTTTCATTCTATTTACTATCATTGAATTAATTTAAGATTATTCTCAGTATTTTTTAAAATAAACATGCTATGAGTAATAAAACTTTTTTATTTATTATAAAAATCAAATAATTAAATAATCTGCCTTCATAAGCCATCATTAATAATATTTAATTTCTTACAGGTATTAATTTAAAAAATATGTATCACAAATCACCATGTACTTGTAAGTTTTAAAGTTCGTTGTAGACTCTACAAAGTTGGGTTGATGCTGATTTAACTAACATTTCAGGAATTATCTATTGATATTAAGCGCATATACCTAACAGATTGTTTCAACCAATGGCCAACAATAAGACTTTAAGGCCAACTACTTATTATTTGGATGATAACGAGGCGTACAATGAAGAAGACAGCTATCGCAGTGGCCGTGGCAGTAGCAACTTTTGCAACTGTGGCTCAAGCAGCTCCAAAAGAGCATACTTGGTATGCAGGTACTAAGGTAGGTTGGTCCGACTACAGTAGAACAGGATTTAAAGATATCGATGCTGCTAAAATAGCAACAGGTAATGCTGACAAGAAAGATGCTCTGGGTGCCGGAGCTTATGTTGGTTATCAAGCAACACCATATATAGGTTTCGAACTAGGTTATGATTGGCTGGGGAAAATGACCTATAAATCTAAGATTAATGACGCCAGTTTCAAAAGCCAGGGTATTCAGCTTGCAATGAAATTGAGCGCCCCGCTGACAGACTCTTTAGATGCTTATACACGTCTGGGGGGCATAGTGTGGCATTCAAACGCTTCAGCAAATTACAGCCACTCAGATAAAACAAAAGACTATGTGAAAAATAATAGTACTGGTATTTCACCGCTAATCGCTCTCGGTGCTGAATATGCATTGACGAAAAATGTTGCAACTCGTCTGGAATACCAGTGGGCACCAAAAGTTGGTCAGAGCGGAAAAGGCAGCTCAGATGCATATACGCAGGATCGCAGCTCTTATTTAGGGCCTAAACCAAATAATGGTCTGCTAAGCCTCGGTGTTTCTTACCGTTTTGGGCAGGATGATGAAGCTACGCCTCCTCCTGTGATCCCTGCTCCGATGCCTGTTGTTGAAAACAAAAGCTTTACCCTGCGTTCTGATGTCCTGTTTGACTTCAACAAATCAACATTGAAGGCTGAAGGTAAACAGGAACTCGATGCACTATATAACCAATTAAGTAAAATTGACCCAAATCAGGGGCATGTTGTCGTTCTTGGTTACACTGACCGAATCGGTAGCCAAAACTATAACTTACCTCTGTCCCAGAAACGGGCTCAATCCGTTGTTGACTATCTGATTGCAAAAGGCATTCCTGCAAACAGTATTCAGGCTGAAGGTCGCGGTAAAGAAGATCCGGTTACCGGCTCAACATGTGACAATATCAAAGCGCGCTCTACATTGATCTCGTGTCTGTCACCAGACCGCCGTGTTGTTATCAATATTCAGGGTACTCAGGAAGTAACTGTTCCGGCAAAAGTTGCCCTTTGATTTATCTACATTATTCATAAAATAAAAACCTCATGTGTAAGCATGGGGTTTTTATTTATTTCATCGTTTTTCAAAGACTATTTATCTAAAATTGCAGCTAAATCCTGTTTTAAATTCAGAATTTGGTGAGCATATTTTTCTTTATGTTCAGCATCTTCCAATAATTGTACAATTGTTTCTGATAAAGTATTACCACGGCGTCGGGAGAGATTTGAAAGACGCTGCCAGACATGAAAATCCAGGTCAATCGACTTTTTACGCGAGTGCTGATGTTCTGCGTTAAAATGGCGCTTACGCCGTGCTCGGATAGTTTGCTTCATACGGTTGGATAGAGCTTGATTCATATGCAGTGAAATCCATTGCAAAACCTTGACAGGTTCTCGCTCTAATTTTAACAATGCATTAATTGCATCCTGAGCTGCACTTTTTTCAAGATATTTAGTGATTTCTTCACCTTCTCGATGTTTTTTCACTAAATAAGCCCATTTCCAGCCACATTCCAGATTTTCCAATTGTTGATATTTCATTTCATCTCTCAGTGACAGCGTAACTTAAATTAAGCATAGCAATTATTTATCTTAATTTCTCATAACAACACCTGATTATCGTGCATTTCTTAAACAATTAATGGGATAGTACAAATATCATGCCTTTCAAAGATTATGGCATGTAGGTTCACAGCCTAATCTTGTATAATAAATGTTTCTTTTTCACTACATGTAGCTATCACTTTGACGAATATAAAATTAGACTGGCAATCATTACAGCCAAATAGTGTACCTTATCAATCACTTTTCAATTCTGTTTCTGAATCACCTTCCATCACCCTGGAAGTCATTCAACCCAGGCTGCACAATGGGCTAACACTTTTTTGTCAGGCCAATTTACGCCAATCTTTTATGCTGTTAAAAGCAGAAGAAAGTGATGCCTGCCTGGCCCTTTTATCCGATACAGTTTCTACATTATTACCAGAAAGCTATCCTGATGTTGGTGGCTATTATCAGATAGAACACCAAACCATTACATGGCATTCCTCCGGTGAAGGCCCTTTCTCGCCAAATCAAAGAGTTGCTTATCGCGAGTGGATTGAACCTGAACAATTATTTGGCAACATCTACACACACCAGAATGTGCTTCAACTCCAGCCGGGGCTTATCCACCAAGTTAATGGTGGTGTTTTAATCTTACCCCTACGCACGCTGCTATCCCAGCCATTAATGTGGGTTCGGCTCAAACAGATGATCATTCAACGACGTTTTGACTGGTTACCACACAATGAAAACCACTCTCTGCCTCTGCCAGTTCCCTCAATACCGTTAGATTTGCGTCTGATCCTTGTAGGAGATCGGTTCAGTCTTGACGAATTGCATACTATTGAACCGGAATTGGCAAGCAGTGCTTTATACAGTGAATTCGAACCTGATATGCCATTTCATGAGGAAGATGATCTGGCGATGTGGTGTCGCTATGTAAGTGGATTCATTCAGCAGCAAAAACTCCCGTCTTTGAGCCAAGATGCCTGGAGCGAATTATTCAGGCAAGCTGTTCGCTACACCGAAGATCAATTCAGTTTGCCTTTAGACATCCAGTGGCTGAAACAAACTCTGGAAACAGCGGCTAATTATCAGCAGGAAAATCAGATTACCCTGCATTCTCTGCAACAGGCAGAAGATAACCGGCGCTGGCGTCATAGCTATTTAGCTGAACGCAGTATGGATGAAATTCTGAAAGGTCAAATACTGATCCGTACACAGGGTACTGTTATTGGTCAAATAAACGGATTGTCTGTACTTGAATATCCGGGCCATCCAGATCCGATTGGTGAGCCCTCCCGAATCAGTTGTGTTGCCCATTTAGGCGATGGCGAATTTATTGATGTAGAACGTAAAGTCGAGCTTGGGGGTAATATTCACGCCAAGGGCATGATGATTATGCAGGCCTACTTGATTTCTGAGTTAAAACTCGATCAGCCTCAGCCCTTTTCTGCTTCTATTGTATTCGAGCAATCCTATGGCGAAGTCGATGGTGACAGTGCTTCGTTAGCTGAATTATGTGCATTAATCAGTGCATTGTCTCAACAGCCGATAAACCAGCAAATTGCGGTGACAGGAGCCGTCGACCAATTTGGTAATGTTCAGCCGATTGGTGGTGTTAATGAAAAAATTGAAGGTTTTTTCCGTGTATGTCACTGCCGTGGGCTAACCGGTTCACAAGGGGTGATTATCCCGACAGCCAATGTGCAGCATCTGTGTTTGCATCAGGATGTTATTAATGCGGTGAAAAATGGAGAATTCCATATTTGGGCTGTAGAGCACGTGTCCGAAGCCGCTTCATTATTGACAGACATCCCTTATTATGACGAACAGAAAGAACATCTGTTAGCTATGATATATGAACGTATTACACAAATTAATAGTCAAGAACGCCCAAAATTACCTTGGTTCTTACGCTGGTTGGGTTAGTATCTCAGATATCTGATCGGAGTTGTTCAGCGTACAAGTGTACGCTATTCTCTACCCTTACCCAATAATAAGGCTATCTGAGAATATGTTTAAAAAACAAGAGTCCTACACTAAAGAAGAACTTCAAGCCTCTGGACAAGGTAAGTTATTTGGTGAAAATGGGCCACCACTGCCTTCCGGTAATATGTTAATGATGGATCGCATCATTAAAATGACAGAAGATGGTGGCACTTATAACAAAGGGTATATCGAAGCTGAACTTGATATTAACCCTGACTTGTGGTTTTTCGGTTGCCACTTTTTCAAAGATCCCGTTATGCCAGGTTGCCTCGGTCTTGATGCGATGTGGCAGCTTGTTGGTTTCTTCATGGGCTGGCTTGGCGGTGAAGGTAAAGGTCGGGCGCTTGGTGTTGGGGAAGTAAAGTTCACCGGGCAAGTATTACCAACAGCAAAAATGGTCACCTATCGCATTAATTTTAAACGCGTCATAAACCGGAAACTGATTATGGGTCTGGCTGATGGTGAAGTGTTGGTTGACGGTAAACTTATCTATACAGCCACTGATCTGAAGGTAGGGATATTCAAAGATACCAGTAATTTTTGATTTTCTTGTCCTGATGTTTACTTCCCTTCTCTTATACTAATCACCTCTGCATTATGGCAGAGGTGATTTGTTATTAAAGTAACGGGTTATTGACTAAAGTCACAGCAATCAAACACGGTCTTCCATCGCCTGACGCCAACCCCCCAGCCAGTGTGAGCGGGCATCTAACGAATGGTAAGGGCAATTTTCCCGCGGTCGCCCTAAAATACCAGCGTGATAGCCCCTAGAAAGTGCACGTGCCAAACGATCTCTTTTTTGTCGTTTCATGTCTTACTTCCTCACTTACTTACTATGAAAATAAAACAATGAATGTTTCTTATTCAGAAGGCTTCCTAGTGATACTCCTATCTGAAATGAAGATCAAGCAAAGAAAGCTGTAAAAAAGTTATAATTTGACACCATGCCGGTGTAAGTGAATACAGGTAAGAAAGCCAGCTGTAGCTTGAAAGATGGCAGGCATTTATTCCTGCGCTTTGCTACTAATCATGCTGCCTTCTGTACTCCCTATCCTGCTTCCGTTCAACGAGGTAACACAACCATTTGAATATCATATCTGGTGATATCATAATCAACACCTGATACAGCAAGGCCAAAACCGTAAGGATAACTGCTAAGTTGCTATTGCTTGATTAACCATTTAGTGCCCTGATATTTCGATATTCCACTAAAAAGTGTCACAATAGCCCCATATTACTCCTGAGGTGGTATAAGACAGGTTTTTTTATAGTTCAAGAGTTATCTTTAAGACACTGAAAACACATGATACAGACACCCTCTTTTCATCGTTCACTTTTACATCCCCGCTACTGGCTGACTTGGTTCGGTATCGGAATACTTTATTTATTGGTCTTACTTCCCTATCCAGCGATTTACTGGATCGGAACCCACCTTGGCCGGCTATCACAGCGCTTTTTAAAAAAACGAGCTAAAATCGCTGAGCGTAATCTGCTTCTCTGTTTCCCCGATATGTCACAGGAAGAACGGGATAAGTGGCTGGTCAAAAATTTTGAATCCGTGGGCATGGGATTACTTGAAACTGGTATGGCATGGTTCTGGCCTGATTGGAGAGTAAAGCGCTGGTTCAAAGTGACAGGACGAGAAAATATCCAGAAAGCACAGACCACAGGCCAGGGGATCATTATTATTGGGATCCATTTCCTGACACTGGAATTGGGTGCTCGCATTTTCGGTATACTGAATCCGGGTATCGGTGTTTATCGACCAAATGATAATCCGGTTCTGGACTGGCTACAAACCTGGGGACGCTTACGCTCCAACAAATATATGCTGGACAGAAAAGATCTCAAGGGAATGATCCGCTGTCTGAAAAATGGTGAAATTGTCTGGTATGCACCAGATCATGATTATGGCCCACGTAAAAGTGTATTTGCTCCATTATTTGCAGTTGAACATGCGGCAACAACAACTGGGACTTCAATTCTGGTTCGATTATCGAATCCGGTTCTACTTCCTTTTACTCCGCGTCGACTACCAGATGGAAAAGGTTATGAGCTGATTATTCAACCAGCTGTAGAAAACTTCCCTGAAAAAGATGAAACGGAAGCTGCCGCATTTATGAATAAGATCATCGAGCAGGAGATCATTCAGGCACCAGAGCAATATATGTGGTTACATCGCCGTTTTAAAACACGTCCCGAAGGTATGCCATCTTTATATGGTGATAATAGCGATAATATTCACTAGATGCTCAGCCCCTTTCAGATTACGTTTTTCTTGGCTATAAAGTCGCTGAAAGTCATCACATATCAATCATCATAACTTAAAAAAATCAGGCTCTCACTCCAAAAGTGACAGCCTGATTTCTAAGCTACAAAGTTAAATAGGTGGTTCAATAAACCATCTAATAAGCCCCTCCACAGGCATCCGCAATCTCCATATTGGAATAGCCATTTCCCCATTTTTGTTCCAGCTTTTGTCTGGTTTCCCGGTAGCATTTGCGTTGGGAGGCTCGATTCCTGTCATTCATAGTTGCCCAGTCTTTGTCATGATGAGGAAATTTCAGTTTTTGATTATCCCAATCATAAGAAAACCCAAGATGTGCTTTTGCATCATCTTTTCGGGCATATTTATATTTATCCGCTTCTTCTTCCCGTTTCTCAACCAGTGCGTTGTCTCGTGCTAACTGATCAACCTGCCAGTTGTTAGTACCCAACCCTTCTCTTTTTTTCAGGTATTCTTCTGGTGTTTTGTTATCAGCAGGTATATTACTTTTATAGCTAAAATCATGCGCGAACGCCTGAGAACAGCCAATTACCATGAGAAAAAGCAGGCCGATAATCCTTTTAAACTGCATAAATATCCTAGTGTGATTATAACTAAAAATCATTATTTAATAGTCATTCTCCACTGAGATCAACTACCAGTTATAGGTAGTTAGTAGGCCAAAAACAAATACCCCTTTACAATCAAAAGCAATTTCAACATGCTAGCTGAGATTTTTTTATGTAAAGTGAGTTTCTGATGTCCTCATACCCTATTTATCATGTCGATGCTTTCACAGAAAAAAACTTTTCCGGCAATCCTGCTGCTGTTGTCTTACTGGATGAATGGCTGTCAGATGAGGTACTTATCGCTATCGCTGCTGAAATCAATCTTTCAGAAACAGCTTTTTTAGTCGGTGATCACCTGCGCTGGTTTACTCCCAGAATTGAAGTGAATTTATGTGGGCATGCCACACTGGCAACCGCTTTTGTCCTCGTTGAAAAATGTTCATACCAAAATAAATTAATTACATTTAAGACCCGTTCCGGTGATCTGCATGTGACTCATCAGGATGGTGTTTTTACATTAGATTTCCCTGCTGCTGATTGCCAGGAAGAAGCCACCCTGCTTCCTGTTATTCAGGATGCTCTGGGGCAAAAAATCAAAGCAGTATTTGCCTCCCATGATCGTTATATCTGTGTATTGGATTCTGCTGAGCAAGTCCGCCATATTCAGCCTGATTTCGATAAAATCGCCTCCCTTCCTTTTTCTGGTCTTGCCATTACTGCTCCCGGCGATTCACCTACTGACTTTGTTTCACGCCATTTCGCTCCGGCAAAAGGCGTTAATGAAGATCCTGTCACGGGTTCAACTCATTGTGTTTTAGCGCCTTTCTGGAGTAAAAGGCTTAATAAATCTATCCTCCGCGCACGTCAGTTATCTGAACGGGGTGGTGATATATTGTGTGAAGTACAAGGAAAACGTGTTTATCTGACAGGAAAAGCTAAACTATTTTCTTACGGTCAAATTGTGCTTTAAATCAATTATCATCTTGCTTCTGAGAGTAAAAATAAAAAAAGCAATAAGGAAAGGTATGACTCAGTTATATATGTTTTATCTTGGTGGAAATGCCGGAAAATCCAATATCGAAGTTCATGATGTCCAGTTTGTTGCTGTAAATAAGGTTGAAGAAGCCTACCCCGTGTTACGCGATGTGTGGTTTGGTGATAAAGATAAACTTCATCTGGATGGCTATATGCCTGTTAGATGGGCAGATGGCTATGATATTTCTCTCAGCAAAAATGAATACGCAGGGGATTTACGACTTTATTTTGTAAACGTAGGTGGCTATCAAAAAAATTCACTGGCAGAAGCCCATGAATATGGATTTTTTGTTGGCCGTACAGCTGAAGAAGCAAAAGAAAAAGCAAAAAAATATTTGCTTACTGGCTATGATCAATTACATAAAGATAATCTGAAAGATGTTGATGACTGTCTGCTTTTGGGGCAAGTGAGTGGCTACTATATTCATCTGACTGAAAACCCTAACGGGCTGCCAGATAAACCAGAATGGCAAGGGTATCGCCCTATCGGGATCTAATAAAAAAGAGTCAGCAGCTTCATACTTTGCTGACTCTGCTAACTTCAAACCAGCAGTAAGTTAAAATAATGGGCGCAGATTATCTACTAATAAATCTGAATTTATATCCTTGACAGATTTCGCTCCCGTCAGTGTCATAGCAACCCGCATTTCTTTATCAATCAATTCTAATAAGTTGGAAACTCCCGCTTCCCCCGCTGCTGCCAGAGCATACGCAAAGGCTCTTCCCAATAAAACACTGTCGGCACCCAATGCAAGCATTCTTACGACATCTAACCCTGTGCGAATACCCGAGTCAGCCAGAATTGTAATGTCATTTTTAACAGCATCTGCAATAGCCGGTAAAGCTCTGGCACTAGAGAGAACACCATCCAGTTGTCGCCCACCGTGATTGGAAACAACAATACCATCAGCGCCAAAACGGACAGCATCTTTAGCATCTTCAGGATCAAGGATACCTTTAATAATCATAGGCCCTTGCCAAAAATCGCGTATCCACTCTAAATCTTTCCATGATATAGACGGATCAAAGTTGCTCCCTATCCAACCGATATAATCTTCCAGCCTGGTCGGTGTACCACGGTATAGGGATATATTGCCAAGATCATGAGGTTTTCCCATCACACCAACATCCCACGCCCAGCGCGGGTGGGTGATTGCCTGTAAAAAACGCCGTATCGCTGCATTCGGGCCACTCATTCCTGAATGAGCATCGCGATAGCGAGCACCGGGAACAGGCATATCAGCAGTAAATACCAGATTTTTAACACCGGCTTCCTTTGCCCTTTCCAGAACATTGCGCATAAAACCACGATCTTTTAATACATAAAGCTGAAACCATATCGGGCGCTCGATTGCTGAAGCCACTTCTTCAATCGGGCATACAGATACCGTAGATAAGGTAAATGGAATACCTTTTTTAGTCGCGGCCCGGGCGGCCTGTACTTCTCCACGGCGAGCATACATACCACTTAAACCGACAGGAGCCAATGCCACGGGCATTGATATCTTCTCACCAAATAGACACGTTTCCAGATTCAGTTCAGACATGTCTTTCAACACACGCTGGCGCAGCTCAATATGAGATAAATCTTCGGTATTACGTCTCAGAGTGTGTTCTGCATAGGCTCCGCCATCAATATAATGAAACAGGAAAGGGGGTAGCTTATCCTGTGCCGCAGCCCGGTAATCAGTTGAAGCGGAAATAATCATGGCCTTCACCTCTGCCCAAAATAAAATTAACGGCAATAATATTGTTTTGACTGATCATATTGCCCATGACCAGCACATCAGGCAACGTAATGCGAAACATAAAAATAGATAAACCTGTTCCACAAAACATCTTTTTTATCTGATGGCTGATGATAGTTTAGGCAAAATAACAAAAGTAAAGTGAGTAGATACTGTTCAAGCGGATACCATTGCTTTCAGGGCATCATAAACAGGCAGCAAACGGATAAAACCTTCCCTGTCAAGAAAGTGCCCTGCATTCTCAATATTAATAATTTCAGTTTGTAATGAATTAGCAAGAGCATGGGATGATTCGGGAGAGACAATCTCATCATTAGAAGAAATGATAGAAACACGGTGTGCTGTTACTTCACATAAAAATGCATAATTCAATGGCTGAAGAGTAAAGCTTGCTAATTCCGGCATAGTACTCTGTACTGAATCGAACGCTGAAACCAAAATATACCCACCAATTTTATCGGTCGAGTCTTTGATTGCTTCTAAGTGACGAAGTAAAGCCACACACCCAAGACTATGACCAATAAAGATTGTATTATCATCCACATTGGGTGCAATCTCCATTAGCTTTTTGGCCCACTCTTCCGGTGTAGGTGATAACGATTCAGGCATTTCCGGTACAATTACTTCTGCACCTTGTTCAGTCAGCACTTCTTTTAACCAGGGAAACCAATTTGATGAAGGTGAAGCAGTATAACCGTGGATAATGATAACTTTTTTACCAGAAAACATAGCCAGCTCCTTTATTATTGATGGTGTCATTGATTCTATACACAATGAATTTCAAGATGCATCGCGGCGGCAAGGGAGAGACAAATTTGTCGGGAACGAATTTGCCCAGCCAAAGGCTGGCCTCCGGTGAGAGGCAGGAGCCTCTCAGTAATCCCCAGAAGCATAGATAACTATGTGACTGGGGCGAACGAGCGCAGTCAACAAAGAGGCAACTTGAAAGACGAAGTGTATATCCTAATGAACAAGAGTATCGGTCATATTCTGTATTCACTCACCCTCGATTTTTAATTTTTCGCGCACAGTCATTAAAGCAAAACCTAGTAAGTTCAGACCATTCCATGCTAAGGGATTATAAATATCAGGATTATCTTCTGCCATTCCTACGCCCCAAATCCTATCTACAGGGCTGGCTTCTACTAATACCTTATCTCCCGTCCGTAATAAAAATGCCTTCATTGCCGGATTTTGAGAGAATTTAGCTATATTTCCATCAATCACAATCTTTGACCGGTACTCGTTCCAAATTGATTGGTTAAACCCTCTCACTTCCCGACCATAAGATTTCGCGGCTCCCGGATTTTTTGCATTAATAATCTTTTCCATTGTAGCAAAATCATTAAATAACCGGGCTTTCCCAGCCATCATATAATGTTCTGCACTAATATAACTGACTCCATCTACGACAAATTGCGCAGGATACCACTGGCTTAAACATGATTTAGTGATGAGTTCAGTATGATGCTTTTTATGCCCCCAGAAAAAGAGATATTTAATATCCTCTTTTGACTGATAAAGCTTACATAACGTTTTAATATCCATATTATTTCTCTGTAGTGAATATTAGCCATGTCACTTCAGCACAACCCACTGAAGTGACAAAATCATTTTATAATCAGGTCACACAAAATCTAAATGCGTTGAAAGTAAATTTCACATTCCGATACGCCAGATTTATAAACACTTCAATACTATTGGTTAAAATCGGCAATTAGGGATCCTAAAATTAGTGCAGTTAGAATAGATCTTGATGATTGTCCCATATTTTTCGGCAAACCAACATCAAACGAATCTCTGATGAAAGTAACCTGCTAGCTGTTAAACAAATTCGGTGGAGAAATACTGCCCTTGGCCTGACAGGATGTAATGTATGAAAAAGAAAATTTTCTTGTTAGATACGCTTCCAGGAACGCTATTCGAAAAGGAAATAAATGGCTATCTCTCTCCTGATATTGAATTAGTTATTAACATTCCTGACGATATTCAGATAAATAGTCAGAATCACAACTATCGCTTTGAACGAGTTAATATTAATACGCAAAACGCACAACAAATACTTTCGGTAGCTAAACGTTTTGGTGGATTTCATGCTATAAAATTGAGAAAAAATATTCCTCTCAGAAGGAATTTATTGTGCAGCTTAGTTGAAAAAGAACTTATTACCCCATTACAAGTGATTGGCCAAGCGGGAGTTGGGCTAAATCACATCGATATTCAGACTACAGAATCACTTAAAATAGAGGTGATTAACACTCCTGCTTCAAATGCAACTGCTGTTGCTGAATTCACCTTATTACAAATGTTAGCTCTATTACATCAAACAGACTGGCATCAACGACAAATGCGCGAAGGTATTTGGACGAAAACTATGCGACCATCTTCAAACTCATTGAGTGATGTCAAAATAGGGTTGGTTGGCAGTGGCGCAATTTCTCAAGCCCTATTACATCTGTTAAAACCTTTTGCTCCTCAAGTGACCATCCTAGGCAGCCATCGATTCACTGATAAAAAAGCAGAAGCTCTGGGTGTTCGTCGAGCCTACAATATTAAATCTTTACTTATTGATAACGATATAATTTCTTTACATCTTCCGCTAAATACTGAGACGCATCATCTGATTAATAGAGCCATCCTTCCTCATTTTCGAAAAGGAGCCTACTTGCTTAATATGGCGCGTGGTGGTTTGATCGATGAAAAGGCTCTCGCGTCATTCATGCAACAAAATCCAGGTTGGATCTCCGGTGTTGCTCTGGATACTTTCGAAAATGAAGGAGAGAGCTTTTCTACGCCAATGAAAGATTTTGATGAGGCCCTGCTGACACCTCATATCGCGGGTTCAACTTCCTCAGCCATATTAAACTCAGCACTAAAGGTTCAGCAGGCCATTCTGTCCTATCTGGGATTGAAGTAGTATAAGGATCTCAGATACCTCATAAGCCTGCTATTCTGATTAACGTGTATTGTTATTTCATCTTTTAAGGGGCTTTATGCTATTACAAATCATAATGGCTGCACTCGGGCCTATTGTTTTAGGTTTAGCAGTAGGTTGGCTGTCCGGTAAATATGGATTGATAAAACGTGAATATTCACAAGCATTTGCCGACTTTGTTGTTAAGATTGCCTTACCTTTTGCTTTATTTCTCGCAGCCGCAAAAGCATCACCATCAGTACTACTGAATATTAACTACTTATTAACGTTAGCTGTCGGGTTGATTGCATCTTATATTATCGGTTTTTTTGCAGGTAAGATTCTCTTCCGCCATGATAAAAAAGATGCAGCCATGCAGGCATTATCCGTTTCTTTCCCGGACATGGCTTACTGTGGGCCACCGGTATTATTGGCAACCGTTGGTTCATCCGGCCTGATTGCCATGATACTTGGGAATTTAATCTATACGATTATTATTATTCCTTTCACTTTACTGATGATAAGTGACAGGCAACAAAATAGTAGTGTTTTAAAATCGGTAGGAAAAGCCATTGCTCAACCATTAGTGTTCTTACCCATTCTGGGAGCACTGCTGGCAATTTTTGGTGTCAAGCTACCGGAAATTTTGCAAAACTCCGTCGATGAATTAGGTAAAACGGCGGGTGGTGTTGCCCTGTTCTTCCTTGGCTTATTACTCTCAGGCATTAAATTAAAAATCAGTGTTGAAATCGTTTTTAACGTCTTTGTGAAAAACTTTGTACAAGCAGCTTTAGTCCTTGGTACAGGTATCGCATTAGGTCTTCAAAGCGATATGCTGAAATCAGCATTTATTATCGGGTTTTTGCCAACCGCAACGGCAGTCCCTGCTCTGGCAATCACTAATAAAGCCTACACAGATACCTCCGCAGAAACTGTGTTACTCAGTACTCTTGCTGCCCTTATCTCTATTATCGGTGGCATTACCATCGTCGAAATGTTGTAACTCAACTTTACAGGTCATTGATCCCAATAAAGTATTGGATATTTTAACGAAATGTTTTTCAAATCGTTCTACCAGCTAAAAAGCGCAGATTCGTTGATAGTGTAATATTTGAACATATTTTCCCTCAGCATTGCTGAGGGATGACTCAGGAAATGAACAGACGGGAGTGATTAGTTATCCCACTGAGGAGCAAGACCTTCCGGGTTAACGATACGTTCGTTACGTTCAAGAGCAGCAATAGCGGCCATGTCATCTGCATCCAGTTTCAACGCGGTAGATTTTAAGTTGCTCGCTAAATTCTCTTTCTTAGTTGAAGAAGGGATCACGCTATACCCCAATGACATTGCCCAAGACAAAATGACCTGTGCAGGGGTAGACTGGTGTTTTTCAGCGATGCGCCCGATAACTTCATCATGAATCGCTTTGCCATAAGCTAGGGTCATATAAGAAGTGATATGAATATCATGCTCTTGTGCCCAAGCAGTTACATCACGATTTTGCAGATAAGGGGAAAGTTCAATCTGGTTCGTGGCAATATGTTCAGCACCTACCGCCTCAATTGCCTGTTGCATCAAATCAATGGTGAAATTTGAAACGCCAATTTCACGTGTTAATCCCATTTCTTTGGCTTCCAGCAACGCATTCATTGTTTCTGCAACACTCACCACGTTCTTTGGTGACGGCCAATGAATGAGTGCCAAATCCACATAATTCGTGCGCAGTTTCACAAGACTCTCTTTGAGGCTTGATATCACTTTTTCTTTGCTCAGATTTTCTGTCCAGATCTTTGTCGTAATATAGATGTCTTCACGGGTAATACCACTTTCTTCTATCGCTTGGCCTACCGCTGCTTCATTTTCGTAAATCTGCGCAGTATCAATCGCGCGATACCCCAGCTCAAGAGCGTTTTTTACCGATGCTATGACAACGTCATCTTTCAGACGAAAAGTACCTAATCCAAATGCAGGAACAGACATAATAAAATCTCATACCGTTAATGTTTAATCCGAGGTTTATTATCATGAGATCGTTTTCTATGAAAAAGAGCAATAAATGCAGAAGTCTTTTGCGTTTACTGCAACAATACTGAAATTACCATCGAATTTTGGCCGGATCATTTACTGCTTAACTTTCTTCCTATCACAAATACGGCTGCCAGCCCAATCAGATCAATGGTAACTAACGTTCCTGCAAATACTATTTCACCTCTGAATGCAAAAAATGTCGCAATAATTAAGATAAACATCGCAATGGAAAAACCCATCCACTGCCCTCTCCTCTCTTTTTTTATCATGCCATCCAGCGCCAACCTATTATTGTCATACTGAAATTTTTGCTCTTTCTCCCTGAATAATAATATTCTTTCAGTGCTTCCAGACAATATGGATTCGTAATCCCTTAATACATCGGGAGGAGGCAGAGGCCCGATGCAGGCCGAATATGCCTGATTTTCGAAATTCTTTTTATTATCCAAAATGTCCTGATAATCATTTGCGGGCATAATATCAAAAATACTCCCCATTGCTCTGAGATAACAACGAATGTGATAAGCCATATTTTCTCCGAAAGAATATACACAAAACCGATGGGAATAAAATCAACTAACTAATTAACAAGAATCAATAATTAATACTGCTGAAACTCATTCTTTTCCTGATTCAGGTGGTTTCTGACTCGGAAATGGCCGACATTCTTCAGCTTTATAACTCCCATCCTCCTGACGGATCAGAAATATTTTTCGCCCAGCACGTAATGCCTTACTAATAGCGGTTTGATGTACTCCAATTAAATTCGCTGTTTTCGCCTGACCATTTTGTTTTACATATTCTGATAATGAAATCTTTTCCATATATGCCTCCTGTATTTCAGAATAATATCCAAAGTATTAAATATTTCAATACTTTTAGTATTTACTATTTTAATAGCATTGGTATTAAAATGAGTTTTATGAAAAAGAAACTCACAGCAGAACAACTTGCAGATGCCAAACGCTTAAAAGACATATACGTGTCAAAGAAGAAACAGCTAGGTATCTCTCAGGAAAAATTCGCGGATGAACTTGGCAAGAGTCAAGGAGCAATCTCGCATTATATTAATGGTACAAATGCGCTTAATTTGGAGATAGCCGCTTATTTTGCCAATAAATTAGAGGTCACAATCACAGATTTCAGCCCTACATTGGATAAACAAGCAAAGAAACTCTTAACGGCCGTTTATGGCAAAAATATTGCTCTGGTTGAGAAACCCGATACCTGCAAACAATACCCGTTACTCGACTGGGCAGATGTCGGCAATTGGTGCGAAGAACCCATATTGCCCTACAGTATTAAACAGCGGTACGACAGCACTGTTGAGTGTTCACACCATGCTTTTTGGCTGGAAGTAAAAAATGATTCTATGACTTCACCAAATGGAATCAGTATCCCGCAGGGAATGATCATTTTAGTAGACCCGAAAGTAAAACCCCTCGCTAATAAATTAGTTATTGCAAAACTTGAGGGTGAAGAAAAATTAACGTTTAAACAATTAATTACGGAAGGATATGATAAATATCTCAAGCCACTGAATCCTCAGTACAGTATGATACCTCTCAGTGAGAATATTCATATTCTGGGTGTCGTAGTAGAAGCCAAAGTGGCGAAATTACCATAAAGCAAAAATTTATTTATACACAATGGATTTCAGGATGTATCGCGGCGGCAAAGGAGTGACAAAGACCGGCCACCGCGAAGTGTATCCTTTAATAAAACAAGGTAAGTCCTATAATAAATATCAGGCCGGAGAAAAGCAGCGCGGTGATACAATAACCCATAATGTCACGCACACCCAGGCCTGCAATAGCCAGTGCCGGTAATGCCCAGAATGGTTGCGCCATGTTCATCCATTGCTCACCGTACGCTATAGCCATAACCGATTTACCTAAATCCGCCCCCAAAGCTTCAGCCGCAGACATCACAAACGGCCCCTGAATAACCCAGTGACCTCCACCAGACGGCACAGCAAAGTTAATCAGTGCAGAACTTAAAAACGTCATCATCGGGAATGTGTCTTTGTTGGCAACATTGATAAAAAACTCAGTGATAAGCCTGCCCAACCCTGAACCTTCCATCATTAACTGAATAGCGGCATAAAAAGGAAACTGCACCAGAATACCTGCTGTGCTTTTCGCCGCTGCAATTATCGCTCGCATATACGCCATTGGGGTTTTATGCAATAATAAACCGGTCAGCAGGAAAATCATATTGACTGTGTTGATGGTGATATTAAAACCATTGCTGAAGAAATATATGCCGAGGTAGGTAAATCCCAGTATTCCGATAAGCCCTGCGATAATACGGCTTTCTTCCATACGTTCAGATAACGGCGCATTTTCTGGCAATTTTTTCTGATAATCTGGCTCTTCTTCCAGCAGGACTGGATCGATTACCACAATATCTTCTTTCTTAGGCATCATCATGCGAGTGACAAATGGCATCACAACGATAAGGCTGAGAGTGATAAAGATATTGTAACTGGTAAATAGGGTCTGACTAATGGGTATCAGGCCTGAAATATGTTCAACCGGATTACCGGGAGTTGCAGCCAACAGCGGCATTGAGCCGGAAAAACCTCCTCCCCATGTCAGAAAGCCAATGTAAGCACAAGCAATCAGCAACGGATAATCAGAGCCGGGTATCCTACGTGCTACTTCACGGGCAAACATCGCGCCAACAACCAGACCAAATCCCCAATTAATCACACAGGCAACGGAGCCAAAAAAAGTCACCAACATCGCTCCCTGAGCAGGATTTTTTGCCAGTGAAGCTGTCAGCTTCAGGAGGCGCTTAACCGGATCAGAACTTGCCAGTGCATGTCCCGTGACTATAATCAGCGCCATCTGCATTCCGAAGGCAAGTAAGTTCCAGAAACCATCCCCCCACATTCTTGCCAGATCCACAGGAGTGCTGGGCGTCAATGATAGCGCAATGAAAAAGGTAAGTATGGTGAGTAACATGGCAAAGATGAGAGGGTCAGGCAGGTAGCGGCTAACAATCCGTGTCATTATACGAGAAATGCGACCAATCATAGGCCATCTCCGGTTATGCCAGAAAGCATCGATTTCACGTCAGAAGAGATGATAAATTCAGCCTCAGTTTTCGCCTTGATAGTGTCAATGCCTATACCCGGTGCATACTCAGACAGTATCATCTGATTATTTTCGAAGCGGAATACTGCAAGTTCCGTGATCAGTGTATTCACCACATTTACTGCTGTCAGCGGTATAGTACACTCACGCAAAATTTTGGCTGAACCATCTTTTGCACAATGTTCCATTGCAATAATCACCTTACGAGCACCAGTAACCAAATCCATTGCCCCTCCCATACCCGTTATTCTTTTTCCCGGTATCATCCAATTAGCCAAATTCGCATTCTGGTCAACCTGCAAGCCCCCCAGTACACTGACGTCAATATGACCACCCCGGATCAATGCAAAAGAAAAAGCACTGTCAAACATAGAAGCTCCCGGCAAGACACCACAAGGTTGCCCACCAGCGTTCACCAAGTCCTTATCAACCTGTGTAACAGGCCCCAAACCGAGAAAACCGTTTTCAGACTGTAGGGTGATATGCACTCCCTCTGGCAAATAGTTCGCCACCTGAGTCGGAAGACCAATACCAAGGTTAACGATATCTCCATCGTTCAATTCAAGGGCTACACGGCGAGCGATAAATTCTTTGACGTCCATAGTTAATTCCCTCTTTATTTAACAATGAGATAATCAATAATGGCCCCCGGCGTGACAATATGATCCGGATCGAGAGAGCCAACAGGAACAATTTCATCCGGTTCAACAAATGTAGTATCTGCGGCCAGAGCAATAAGCGGGTTGAAATTACGGGCGCTGAGATGATAAGTCAGATTGCCGAAAGTATCGGCTTTATGAGCCTGAATCAGAGCCAGATCAGCATATAATGGCAGCTCCAGAAGATATTCACGGCCATTGATCATTTTCTTTTCTTTCCCTTCTTCCACCATGGTTCCCACACCTGTTGGAGTTAGAAAACCACCCAATCCCGCACCAGCGCAACGGATCCGTTCAGCCAGTGTTCCTTGTGGTATCAGCTGCACTTCCATTTCACCGGAAATCATGCGGCGGCCTGTTTCCGGATTAGTTCCGATATGAGAAGCAATGACTTTTTTTACCCGCCCATTGACAATCAAAGGCCCCAGACCAATATTAACGAGCGCGGTATCATTGGTAATAAGGGTCAAATCTTTTACCCCTGAATCAAATAACGCTGTAACTAAATGTGGTGGAGTGCCAACTGCCATAAATCCGCCAACCATAACGGTCATTCCATCACAAAAGAATTCCTTTGCCTGCTCAATCGTTATTTGTTTATTTTTCATGTTACTTTCCTGATTAAGAATATCCTCTTCAACAATGAAATAATAAAGCGGATAAAAAAATATTAAATTTTAATTTTTCCACCCATAATAGAATTATTAAGACAACAAAGTTTATTGAACCTATATAAATTGATAGAAAATATTTTATCATGCGGTAATAAAACTTAAACACTGAGAAATTTAAGACATGAAAATCCCAAACGAAAAAATAATTCTAAAAACAAATAATTGGATTGTTAATCATAGGATTGATTCATCCCTTCCTGGCTATGTGATACTACAATCCAGACATAACCATATGAATCTTTGTGATTTATCAAACAAAGCCATACAGGAAATGGGAATTTTTATGGGATATATTGAAAAAACCTTAAAAAAATTTATCTTTCCAAAATATATCTATATAGGAAGATATGGTCATACACCCAATACACCATTTCACTTTCATTTTATTCCTATATCACAATGGGTATTGAATTTATTCTGGAGTGATGAACGTTATCGGATATTAGGTGATTTTGGGAAACCATCACAGTCACACCTTACCGATGGAGCTGAGCTAACTTTTTTTATTTGGCGTGAATTTTGCGAGAAAGAAATTTCACCGCCAGTGCAAGGAATTTCTGTTGATGAAATTATTTCAGCACTAAAAATAGAACTGAAAAACGCAATAACCGTTTCATAAGAAAAATTATCCATAAAATTCAGTTAATAATCAAAGCATTAACCACCTAAAGATCAATATTATCATTGCAGGATATGACACGTATTGTCTTCAAATTTATAAAAAAAGAGAGCTATTTATTATCTGTTTATTGTATGCTAGCTTCATGTAACATATATTACTATCAAAGTATGTTTTCACACACCCTCATTTGCTTCTTATTATTCCTTCACCCTCCTTGTTGTCTGGGAGGGTTCTTTGTTATATATACTCACCTTCTTTTGGAAGTCCTCTCCTTCTATTACACCTGTAATATAAATTAAGTATTTATAACTTAATGATTTTGTTATAAACACTCATATGTATTACTGTATAAATCACATATATTTTATAATAGTGATTTAATATAACACATTAATAAATTTACTATTTTTACAGTCAAGAATGGAAAATAGGACTTTTATCATGAATATTAAAAAGCCATTATTATTAGTAGGACTGACAGCTTTATTCTCTACTCCTCTATTTGCTAATGCTGAGTCTCAGAATCGCCATGGCTATATAGAAAACCCTCCAAGCAGAGCACTTCTGTGTAAAAAAGGAATCAATAAAAATTGTGGGCCTGTCATGTATGAACCCCAATCTGTTGAAGGCCCCAAAGGATTTCCTGAAGCAGGGCCACCTGATGGCCAGATAGCCAGTGCGGGTGTTGGACAATTCAAACAGCTCAATGAACAAAGCGAAGATCGTTGGCATCACGTTCCGGTTAATAAAGGACAAAATACATTTAAATGGCATTTAACTGCCCGACACAGTACGACATCATGGCAGTTTTTTATAACTAAACCTGACTGGGATCCGAATAAACCTCTTGCTCGCGCACAATTCGATCTTACGCCTTTCTGTTCACAGGAAGATCATGGAAAACGGCCAGAGCAGGAAGTGAATATTAGCTGTGAGGTTCCTGATCGCTCAGGCTACCACGTGATCCTTGGTGTCTGGACAATCGCTGATACATCCAATGCTTTCTATCAGGTCATTGATGCTGATATAAAATAGTTATCTGGGATATTAATTATGTGCTGGTGAAAGAGCCAGCACATGATAAAAACATTTTTTGTTCGGATTTTCGACGGGCCAGTAACGCGGGTAATTCGTGCCCACTGGCCTGATCCCATTTAAGAAATTCCTGCGCAGCACCTTGATAATTACCCCCATTCAATTTCTTCAGTAACGTTGAACGCAGAAAATTACCAATGCCCACATTAAAAATGAACGAACATAACGCATCGAATTGTCCCTGTGTTAAAGCTACCTTAACGAATCGTTGTAAAACGGCATAAATAGGGGTTAAATCTTCACGTAAAAATGCTTCTGCTTGTTGGCTGGTAATCAGCTGACCGGGAACAACTCCTTTTGTATGTCCATAACCTATTGTCCAAGGCTCTGCACCTGTCGCAGGGTCTGGATAAGCTTTTAGCCTCAACCCCTCATAGCTTTTTATTGCATTGATACCATTTTCACTGATTTCCATAAGCGCTCTCCAATAGTTGAACTCACTATCAGGTTAAAACTTATTCTTTTGGATAAAGTATAGACAGATTAAAAAGTTATACGCATATGTCACAGTACAAATGGTCATAAATCAACAGGTTATAGTTACACAACCAAACAATTAAAACTTTAATTTCAATTGGTTACATAAAGTTACAAAAATATTTTAAATTTTAAAAAAATAATTTAATAAATACCTTGACTCTTTTCTGTTTGTGCATAAAATGCCTCTCAGAATTTAGATTTTCGTGAAGTAAATCACAATTTATAAACTCTGAAAGGAAACCATTATGAAATCTGTAAAATCTTTCTTCTCCAATGTACATTGTGTTGTTATTCGTCTGTCAACAAAACGTTTCATGTAAAAAACTATGCCAATGCTGAAAAAATAAGTCAGTTAAAATAAAAAACTGGCTTTTTATCATTCAATTCTCAAAATAGTCTGACTAATTCTCTAAAATGTACTAATCACAATGTGGTCTATCACATTAGATGGAAAGGTATGATTCAGATGAATGGTTATGAGGAGCGGTAGCATGAAGAATTATTCAGTAGTTCGTAATTTTTCATAATAGAAATCCATTAACAACATAGGCTAATTTAACTCAATAACCTGATTTCTTTAGGTGAAATTTCATTCAGTATTACTCATTTTTTTGACACAGTACTCTAAAGAGAGAATATAAGCCCCTTTTAGGCTAGGGATATTTATTTTAGAAATAAAAAACTCATTTTTACCCGGTCTAAAATACCCCAATCCATAATCTTTCCCACCATATATTAAAGTGTTTTCACCTATCTCTAAGAGATCTTTTTTATTTAAGATGCCAAATTTAGTGATAAGGGTTAATTTAGGGCTGACAAATTCTTGAGGTTTTATTTCATGAATAATAAAACTCGCATCTTTATAAGAAACTGTAGCTGTATCCTGATTTGCAGAAAAAAAATACATCCCGCCACTTCTGAGAGTAGCATCATTCAATTCCTTATTTATTTTGCACAAATATTCGCCATCATAAGGTGATTTTGCTTTAGCGGTATTATATATAGCTGTAACTACTCCTACCGTCATAACAATCACAACTAACCGTACTCCCATCATAGGCTCCTGACAATCTTCGTAATGGTATATACTCGTCGTCTTATAAGTTGCCTCGTTTTCTGGCCGCACCCTACCTCTGATGCCTATCGTTATAAACGTAAAACCATAAACGCATAGTCATTTGTCTATGCTCCAGAAAATTTATTCTATTGCTACCACAATACAGTTTAAGATATTTTCAGCATAAAACACTTTATATAATCCATGGATTAAAAAAATCCATAAAGAAAACATTAAGATTAGATTAGCATTTACCAAAGAGCAAGGATGAAACAAAAAAGCATAACAATATATGCGATTAAAACAATAAATTTCACCTAAAATAGATATTACCTATAATTTATATTAATAATGGCATAGAGTTTTAAAAAGTCACAATTTTAATTATTTGCTATTGTTATCAATAAGTTAATCTATATAAAAAAGATATAAATGGAATTATATTCAGTGAAGATTAGAATTGTACCCTGGCAGTAAAGGAAAAATCAGCTAAGCCAATGGCTAATTTTTGGTGAGATTTTGATACATCTCTGGTCACCATATTTTATAAATAAGATGACCGATTGAGGAGGTGTAGTCCAAAAGAGACAGCTTAAAAGATAAAGAGTGTAATTCGTTCTTATAGTTTGCCAAAACTGTATTTAATACAAACAAACACTAAGATAAGACATTAATGAAAATTTCATAAGATCATATCACGAATAATTGTTCTATTATTTTCTAAGCTTTGTGAAAATACTTTTCAACTAAAGCACATATAATTGCGATAGTTTCTATATCAGAAATTCCATCATAATTTGACTGGCGAAAGTGCATTTGAAATGCTTTAATTAAACTTTTAAAACCGTCATTATCATTCAAATCAGGAACAGCATATCCATACTGGTCAAATTTTTCCAAAATGTCGGCTCTATCAGGAAAAGATTTGCTAAACTCTTTAATATATTTTTGTTTTACCTCTTCGTCATACCACGCTCCTACTCCTGCCTCATATAACTCTTTCCAGGGAAACGCAGGGCCTGGATCACTTTTCCTACCCACAGCAATATCAGAATGCCCGATAACATGAGTCGGGGTAATATCCGGATATCGCTGTAGTATATTAACGACTAACTCCTTGATCGCATTAATCTGATCTGGATGATAGGGTGGAAAAGTTATAACACCACAATTATCGCTGGCCTCATTAATAATTTCTATGCCAATAGATGTATCATTCAGGTTATTTCGCCCTGACCAACTACTCATTCCCGCGTGCCAGGCTCTTTCTGGCTCATCAACCAGATTAAATATACGAATACTGTCAAAGCCAGCTGCTTTATATGTTGGGTCATCAGGGTTAGGCACTAAATAATGCGCACTGACTCCTTCACCCGTTAATGCCTCAATAGATTTTTCGAAATTTAATGCCGTGTAATGCATCACTAAAAAACGGGGACGTCGATTAAAACTTTTGATTGAACGGTATGAGTTATAATCAATTTTATACATAGATATGCTCCTTACCTTTTACTTATCTTATCGATTAAATTGTTTTAAATGAAACACTCTGCCAAAAACAGCAGAGAATTAAATCCTAATAAATTAAAATTACATAAAATATCTATAATCACTGAATTAACTAAAATTATCTTTCTGGCACTGTCAATATTCAGTAAGGATTGAATAGTATTTATAAAGATAAGGGAATTAATAACAAGAAGCAATGCAGAAGAAAGGGAAACAACGAGAAAAAAGTAAGCATATCGATTCATATCTCTAATATACTTACTATTAATAATGACTTTAATATTGGACAACAGTAAAAATTTACAATTTCTTTGCCTTATTTACTATCTACCGGAAAGAAAATTGCCGTCAATATCAATCAAGGCTCAATTTCAATATCAGAAAGGGGATAACAGCTACAAGGTAAAATCTCGCCCTCATTAACAAATGCTAATGGCTTACAAGGATACCCTACCTTCCCTTTTAGCAATCGAACACGACAAGAACCACAATATCCTTCACGACATTGATATTCAATCTGTACTTTGCCTTGTTCTAAAGCTTCCAACAGATTACTGTGAAGACGGGAAGAGTAATAGACAGATAATCCCTGCCTCAAAGGCAGGGTAACTTTGTAATCAGCCATATCAGAGTTCGAAACCGCTGAGATCCTCAGTATTGACTTCCGAATCAATCTGACCAACCAAATAAGAGCTGACTTCGACTTCCTGTGGAGCCACCTGAACATTGTCAGAAACCAACCACGAATTGATCCAAGGAATCGGGTTTGAGCGAATTTCAAATGGCAGTTTCAAGCCTACAGCCTGCATGCGAATATTAGTAATATATTCAACATACTGACTCAGAATATCTTTATTCAGGCCAATCATCGAGCCATCTTTAAACAGATACTCTGCCCATTCTTTTTCCTGTTCAGCTGCCTGTACAAACAGGTCATAACACTGCTGTTCACACTCTTGTGCAATTTCTGCCATTTCAGGATCATCCTGACCAGAGCGCAGCAGGTTCAGCATGTGTTGAGTGCCTGTTAAATGCAGGGCTTCATCACGAGCGATCAATTTGATGATTTTTGCATTGCCTTCCATCAATTCACGTTCAGCAAACGCAAATGAACAAGCAAAGCTGACATAGAAACGAATCGCTTCCAGCGCATTAACACTCATCAAGCATAAATAAAGCTGTTTTTTCAGTGCGCGCAAACTCACTGTGATTTCCTGACCCGCAACATTGTATGTACCCTCACCCAACTGGTGATAGTAATTGGTCATTTCAATCAGATCGTCGTAATACTTCGAAATATCTTGCGCTCGTTTCAGGATCTGCTCATTTGTAACAATATCGTCAAATATAACAGCAGGATCATTCACGATATTACGGATAATATGTGTGTAAGAACGCGAATGAATTGTTTCTGAAAACGACCATGTTTCAACCCACGTTTCTAATTCTGGGATTGAAATCAGTGGCAGGAACGCTACGTTCGGGCTACGGCCCTGAATAGAATCCAGCAACGTCTGATATTTCAGATTACTAATAAAAATATGTTTTTCATGATCCGGCAACGCGTTGTAATCGATGCGATCACGGGAAACATCAACTTCCTCAGGACGCCAGAAAAACGAGAGCTGTTTTTCAATCAGCTTTTCAAAAATAGGGTACTTTTGTTGATCATAACGCGCTACATTCACAGATTGGCCGAAAAACATCGGCTCCTGTAACTGATCATTTTTTACTTGCGAAAAAGTAGTATAGGACATAGTTTCCTCAGATTAAATCTTACACGCGCCGCCTTCACAATCGGAATCAGTAGATTCGACAACTTCTTCCAAATCATCCTGAGCATCTTCCGCACCATCTCGGGTGTTGTGGTAATACAGAGTCTTCACGCCATATTTGTAAGCGAGCAGTAAATCTTTCAGCAATTGGTTCATCGGAACTTTGCCGTTAGGGAAACGCGCTGGGTCATAGTTAGTGTTGGCAGAAATAGACTGATCGATAAATTTCTGCATGATCCCTACCAATTGCAGATAACCGTCAATGCTTGGCATTTGCCACAGCAATTCATAAGACCTTTTCAGACGATCATATTCCGGTACAACCTGGCGCAGAATGCCATCTTTTGATGCCTTAATGCTGACGTAACCTCTTGGTGGTTCAATACCATTCGTTGCATTGGAAATCTGTGAAGAAGTTTCCGATGGCATCAGCGCTGATAAAGTTGAGTTACGCAGACCATATTGCAGGATATCGCTACGCAGAGCTTCCCAGTCCATATGCAATGGTTCACTGGTCAATGTATCCAGCGATTTTTTATAGGTATCAATCGGCAGAATGCCCCGTGAATACGTTGTTTCACCGAACCACGGACATGCTCCCTGCTCTTTAGCCAGCTTATTGGAAGCTTTCAGCAAATAATACTGAATAGCTTCAAATGTTTTATGCGTCAAACCATTCGCACTGCCATCAGAATAACGAACACCGTTTTTCGCCAGATAATAAGCAAAGTTAATGACACCAATACCCAGTGTACGACGCCCCATTGAACCCTGTTTAGCCGCAACAATCGGATAATCCTGATAGTCCAGCAAGGAATCCAGTGCGCGAACAGCCAAATCTGCCAGCTCTTCCAGCTCGCTCAGATTCTCAATGGCTCCAAGGTTGAACGCAGACAGCGTACATAATGCGATCTCACCATTTTCATCGTTAATGTTATCCAACGGTTTGGTCGGCAGAGCAATTTCCAAACACAGATTCGACTGACGAACAGGCGCAATAGCCGGATCAAACGGACTGTGTGTATTACAGTGGTCAACGTTCTGAATATAAATACGGCCGGTTGAAGCACGTTCCTGCATCATCAAAGAGAACAGCTCTACTGCCTTGATACGCTCTTTACGGATATTGCTGTCATTTTCATATTGCGTGTACAGGCGTTCGAATTCATCCTGATCAGCAAAGAAAGCATCATATAACCCCGGTACATCAGACGGGCTGAACAGAGTAATGTCTTGCCCTTTGATCAAGCGCTCATACATCAGCTTGTTGATCTGCACACCATAGTCCATATGGCGAACACGGTTTCCTTCAACACCACGGTTGTTTTTCAGCACCAGCAGGCTTTCTACTTCCAGATGCCACATTGGGTAGAACAATGTCGCCGCACCACCACGAACACCACCCTGAGAGCAGGATTTCACTGCTGTCTGGAAGTGCTTGTAGAATGGAATACAGCCAGTATGGAAAGCCTCACCACCGCGGATCGGGCTGCCCAATGCACGGATACGGCCTGCATTCACCCCAATACCTGCGCGCTGGGATACATATTTCACAATCGCACTGGATGTTGCATTGATAGAATCAAGGCTGTCACCACATTCAATCAGAACACAGGAACTGAACTGACGGGTTGGAGTACGAACTCCCGCCATAATCGGCGTTGGCAATGAAATTTTAAAAGTAGAAACCGCATCGTAAAAACGGCGGATATAATCCAGACGTGTTTCCTTCGGATAGGTGGAAAACAAGCATGCAGCTACCAGTACATACAAGAACTGGGCACTTTCATAAATTTCACCGGTAACACGGTTCTGTACCAAATATTTGCCTTCGAGCTGTTTAACAGCTGCGTAGGAAAAATCCATATCACGCAGATGGCTAATAAAACTGTCCATTTGCTCGAATTCTTCTTTGGAGTAGTCTTCCAGCAAATGTTTGTCATACTTACCTAAATCGACCATACGTACAACGTGGTCATATAACGCTGGCGGCTCAAATTGACCATAAGCCTTTTTGCGCAGGTTAAAAATGGCTAAACGCGCTGCCAGATACTGGTAATCCGGAGCATCACCTGAAATCAGGTCAGCAGCAGCCTTAATCATGGTTTCATGGATATCGGATGTTTTAATACCGTCATAAAATTGAATCTGGGAACGCAACTCTACTTGTGATACTGAGACATTTTTCAGCCCTTCGGCAGCCCAGGCAACAACCCGGTGAATTTTATCAAGATCAATTTGTTCTTTATGCCCATCACGCTTGGTTACTAGCAGACTCTGGTTCATGAGGAAATACACCTTCTTTTTCGTATCTCGCCTTGAATTGTTTTTCCTGTCCGTTGACAGCACAATGCCCCCAAGAAGACTGAAAGCCAGTTGGGAACTAGTAGCAGTGAAACGTCCAGAAACACAATATATAGGGGGTAAATAAAACTGTAATAACAAGATAATGTTAATTTCGCATTTTATCAAGTGTACAAGATCGGGAAGTTTTGTGGATAACTTGAGGATTAATTTTGTCAAAAAGCCGATAACCTGCGTAGTTACTTGATGTTACTTTCGCAAACCTATCGGCAAAAACTCAAAAATAAAAACTTAAAAAAAGTATCTATTTGTTGTTTTATTAATCCTTTAATTGTTCTTGTTAAGCGGATTGGGTATGAAGCATGTAATTCACATCCACATTGTGTCCAAGACGAAATTTATCTGTTAACGGATTGTAATGAAGACCAATAATATGTTGATCTTTCAGAGAAGTTTTATCCAGCCAGCCAATTAGCTCCGAAGGGCGGATAAATTTCTTCGCATCATGTGTTCCTTTTGGCACTATGTTCAAAATATATTCAGCGCCGATAACAGCGATTAGCCACGCTTTTCGATTACGGTTAATGGTGGAAAAAAACACATGGCCACCAGGTTTAACCAGTTTAGCACAAGCGCGAATCGCCGACCCCGGATCGGGGACGTGCTCCAGCATTTCCATGCAGGTTACGACATCATAGGTGTGCGGATGCTGTTCAGCATGACTTTCCACAGTTTCCTGCACATAAGTCACCGACATACCGGATTCCAATGCATGTAACCGGGCAACCTGCAATGGTTCAAAACCCATGTCCAGACCGGTCACATCAGCCCCTTCACGAGCCATACTCTCTGACAGTATTCCTCCACCACATCCGACATCCAGTACTTTTTTACCAAAAAGCCCTTCGGCTCGTTGCAGGATATAGTTCAAGCGTAATGGATTAATACGGTGTAATGGCTTAAATTCGCCATCAAGGTCCCACCATCGGGAAGCAACTGCTTCAAATTTTTCGATTTCCTGTTGATCCACGTTGGCATGTGATTGAGTGTGTGAATCGGGGGTTTTAGCGTTCATCAGCAATATCGCTCCTAGGAACTGCTTCACAGAAAACTGGTTCACAGAAAACTGATTCACAGAAAATGTAACAGTATTATGGGGATGTGTGATAAGAAACTATTATACACACCTTAATCTTGAAATACCCGCATCTGATTTTTATAAAACTGTCAATTTGTGGTATAATTCTAAGCCTTTGAATTCGGAGTATGAGGGACAGTGGCTCCATGAGCGACATTGCCAGAGAAATCACCCCGGTCAATATCGAAGAAGAGCTGAAAAGCTCATATCTGGATTATGCGATGTCCGTTATTGTTGGACGCGCACTGCCAGATGTTCGAGACGGACTGAAGCCCGTACATCGCCGTGTACTTTTTGCGATGAATGTACTGGGAAATGATTGGAATAAACCCTATAAAAAATCTGCCCGCGTTGTTGGGGATGTGATCGGTAAATACCATCCACACGGCGACACCGCTGTTTACGACACGATCGTTCGTCTGGCACAGCCATTCTCCATGCGTTATATGCTGGTTGACGGTCAGGGGAACTTTGGGTCAGTTGACGGCGACTCTGCGGCTGCGATGCGTTATACCGAAGTACGCATGTCAAAAATAGCCCATGAATTGCTGGCAGACCTGGAAAAAGAGACCGTCGATTTTGTGCCTAACTATGATGGCACTGAGCAAATTCCCGATGTAATGCCAACCCGTATCCCCAATCTACTGGTGAATGGTTCATCAGGGATTGCGGTCGGCATGGCAACTAACATTCCGCCTCATAACCTGTCTGAGGTGATCGATGGCTGTCTGGCATATATTGATGATGAAAATATCAGTATTGAAGGCCTGATGGAATATATCCCGGGGCCTGATTTCCCGACAGCAGCCATTATTAATGGTCGTCGTGGCATTCAGGAAGCCTACCGTACCGGTCGCGGTAAAGTTTATATCCGTGCCCGCGCAGAAGTTGAAACTGACGAGAAAAATGGCCGCGAAACCATTATCGTCAATGAAATCCCTTATCAGGTAAACAAAGCGCGCCTGATTGAGAAAATCGCTGAACTGGTTAAAGATAAGCGGATCGAAGGGATTAGTGCGTTACGTGACGAATCCGATAAAGATGGTATGCGCATCGTTATCGAAGTAAAACGTGATGCGGTCGGTGAAGTTGTTCTGAATAATCTGTACTCTCTTACCCAGTTGCAGGTTTCATTCGGTATCAACATGGTTGCTCTGCATCAGGGTCAACCTAAGCTGCTTAATCTGAAAGAAATTCTTTCTGCATTTGTCAGCCACCGCCGGGAAGTTGTTACCCGCAGAACAATTTTTGAACTACGAAAAGCCCGTGATCGTGCTCATATCCTTGAAGCACTGGCTATTGCGCTGGCAAATATCGATCCGGTTATCGAATTGATCCGCCGTGCTCCTACTCCTGCTGAAGCGAAAGCAAACCTCATTTCTCAGGCATGGGAGTTAGGTAATGTTGCAGCCATGCTGTCTCAGGCCGGTGACGATGCAGCCCGCCCTGAGTGGCTGGAACCAGAATTTGGTATTCGTGACGGCAAGTACTATCTGACCGAACAACAGGCTCAGGCTATTTTGGATCTGCGTTTGCAGAAACTAACCGGTCTGGAGCACGAAAAGCTGCTTGATGAATACCGCGAGCTGCTGATAGTTATCGCTGAACTGATGTTTATTCTGGAAAGCCCTGAGCGTCTGCTGGAAGTAATCCGGGAAGAGTTACTTGCCATCAAAGAGCAGTATAACGATAAACGTCGTACTGAACTGACTGAAAACTCAGCAGATATCAACATTGAAGACCTGATCAATCAGGAAGATGTTGTCGTCACACTTTCCCATCAGGGATATGTAAAATACCAGCCTCTGTCTGATTATGAAGCCCAGCGCCGTGGTGGTAAGGGTAAATCCGCAGCACGTATCAAAGAAGAAGATTTCATTGAACGTCTGCTGGTAGCCAATACTCACGATACAATTCTTTGCTTCTCTAACAAAGGCAAAATGTACTGGCTCAAAGTCTATCAACTGCCAGAAGCAAGTCGCGGTGCCCGTGGCCGGCCAATCGTCAACCTGTTGCCATTAGGTCAGGACGAACGCATTACCGCTATTCTGCCGGTACGTGAATATGAAGAAGGTCTAAATATCTTCATGGCAACTGCAAGCGGCGTTGTTAAGAAGACTAAGCTCAGCGAATTCAGCCGTCCGCGTAGCGCCGGTATTATCGCCGTTAATCTGAATGAAGGCGATGAACTGATCGGTGTTGACCTCACTGATGGCAGTAATGAAGTCATGCTGTTCTCTGCACAGGGTAAAGTAGTTCGCTTCCTTGAAGAAGAGGAAGAAACGCTGGAAGATGGTACGGTTCGCGTGAAAGGCGTCCGTGCAATGGGACGTACAGCAACCGGAGTCCGGGGTATTAAACTGGCTGAAGGAGATAAAGTCGTTTCTCTGATTATTCCTCGCGGAGAAGGACAGATCCTGACAGTGACAGAAAACGGTTATGGAAAACGAACCGCAGAGAAAGAATACCCAACCAAATCCCGTGCAACTCAGGGCGTTATCTCGATCAAGGTCAGTGAACGTAATGGTAATGTGATTGGGGCAATTCAGGTTGAACCAACCGATCAAATCATGATGATTACTGATGCGGGAACATTGGTACGCACCAGAGTGTCTGAAGTCAGCACCGTCGGTCGTAATACTCAAGGTGTTACCTTGATCCGCACGGCGGAAGATGAAAAAGTGGTTGGCTTGCAGCGTGTCGCTGAACCTGATGAAGACGAAGACGATAATATAGTCACGCCTTCTGATGAAGAAGGTAATGGAACAGAAAATCAGGAATAACATCCTCTTTTTCTGAACCACTGATACATTAATAAGTATCCCCCGGCATAGCCGGGGGTTTTTCATATGCGCCTATAAGGCTCTCTTACCTGCCGCGCCCTAACAGGCGCATCGCAATCTGACATTTGCATTCTAGTGA
>NZ_CAWNQF010000079.1:0-46750 GCF_963876465.1 Xenorhabdus sp. KK7.4 | reverse complement strand
AGGATTGTTTAGGGATGAGGCAGGAAAAATCGAAAGATAAGGATTTATAATGAAGGCAACAAACCGCGTTATTTTCAACGCGGTTTGTCAGCAGTCTGAAAGGTCGCATATAGCGACCTTTGATGAATTCATATTGTTGATATCAGGATGTATGACAAGCCGGTGAGCACCAGTAACAACCATCGGCAGTTTTATAACCAATCTCTTTTGCCCGTGCGACAGCAAGGGTGCAACTAGAAAAATAGCCAAGGTATTCTCTATTTCTAGCTAGTGGGATATGAAGGCATCCGGCATGGTGTACTTCGTAATCACCCTGATTGTCAGTCTCAGTATGAACATAATAGTGCATGCATTTTCTCCTATTGTTGCGTACGCCAGGAAATAATATGATCAATAAATAAACGCTTCTCAGCTAAGTGTCACATCATTAATAGATTAATAAAAAAGGCCGCATTAAGCAGCCTTGAATTCAGTGTGTGGATTTATTTCCAGTTGAAGCAAAAAAACAGTGTATTACCTACGTTTTGTTTCAGTAGATCGCCTAGTTTTGATGCATCAGTGTTATTATACTGCCCGATGAATTCGTATGGGCCTTCACCAACAATAGATGCTTCGCCAGCGCTTCCTAGATGATAAAGTACCCCATCAACATTTACAGAAAGAATTTTATCAAATAACTCTACCATTTTCTGATGGCCTTCTTGATTGTTATCAGAGGAGACCCTGATATAAATGCCCTTACCTTCATCATCCCACACGAAATATGAAAATTTCGTAATATCAGTTTTATTTTTAAGGTTAGTTAAAGTACCAAAAGGCCCTTGATTCCCACCAGATTCAAACTCATCGTCAGCGAGGTAGCCATATATCAGCTCAACGTTTTGGTAACTGCCTTTCTCTACATTTAGATCAAAAGACAGCATACAATCCATCAAAACCCAATCACAGGCCATCATATCTTTTGATTCAGGCACCCAAGGTGAAGGACTACCATCTGTATCTGACTCCTGAATATAGATAAGATGGCCAGAACTGTCGTTTTTGGGAATAAGGTATATATTTGCATTCCAGCTACTGCGTCTCACTGGCTTATTTAAATACACTTGAATAATTGCCCACGGGAAAGTACCTGCTGGCGCACCTACACTATCATTAAATTCAATAGATTTAATCTTAGGTTCAATCGCTTCATATTCAACAGATTTAATTTTAGGCTCAATCGCTTCATACTCAACAGATTTAATTTTAGGTTCAATCGCTTCGTACTTAACAGATTTAATTTTAACTTTAAATTGTTCAGGATCAAAAGAACATTGCGTACCATCCAGCTTATTAACATCAGACATAAACACCTCACTTTATTATTCGTTAAAGGCCATTTCATCCTACTGCTAACTAGCCAGTTAATATTACTGAGGTCAGGTTCCTATCTCAATTGAATAGCCTGTAACAGAATCAATACGCCTTAAAATAAGGTGACGCATGATAAAGTTTGTCTGTTAGTCGAGTGCGTGATTCCGTGAGGTGTATATTTGAAGTTTGGTGCTGGTATGAGCTTAATCTATGGCGATCAGTATGTTGACCGAAACACTTAAAATCACACTTAATATATTGATTTAACTACAATATAGGTATTGATCGTAACGTACACTTTGAGCTGAAAACTCTAAATTAACTACTGGTAGATACGAAAAAGCCCCACTTGGTTAGTGAGGCTTTAATCTGCTTTCGGTTTTACTACTCGAGCATAACATAAAACATATAGTTTTTAGGCGCGTTTGTCAAATATATTTCTCCTTATTTTTCATTTTATAAAAATAAATTCTATTTATTCTCTGTCATAATGGAATAAAGCATATCTTCAGCAGCGTTATTAGCCCACCTGACGCGCCGTTTTGCAGAATCAATATCAATTGTCTGATGAGAAAGGCTCTCTAAAATGCTTTGAGAGCTTCTGCGCATCTTGTATCGTTTAATAACTACATCGCGAATGGGATTATCAATCGTGAATACTTCAGTCATACACTTTTCAACAAATTCGGCATCATCTTTTTCTTTGGCGAGGCGAAGAGCACCGAGAGTTGATTTATTTGGCATGATTACTTCTTTCACTTTCTCTAATAATTCCTTTCCGGTGTAGCCTAATTTCGCATAATTAGTCATCACTAAATTAATTGCGGTAGTGGTTCCGTCATCCCATGTTTCCCTCACCATCAGGCGACCAATGATATTAATATTTCCGCCACCCGGTGAATCATCACCTTGATTTTCAGCCCCCCATAACATCAACATATACCTTACCCATGTGCGATCTGAGGGAGTTATTTTTTTCACCCCTCTGCACCATTTTTGACGAAGTTGTTTTTCAGACCTAAAGCCGGCTAGTTCCGTGTAATCTCCCTTTCTCATCTTACCTCCGGCAATACCGTATGCTCTTTATCGAGACGCGTTGTATACATCAAAATTCCCGCCATTGATTTTCTATGTACCCTAACAACCATCCTCCCGCCCTCCAGTTGGAGAATGCAGCGGTGATGACCCTTTCTCCTTTTCAGATATCTGGCCTCTTCGATTGCAGGCTCTAGTTCGGTAAACACTATGCTGCCTCCATTTGTTTCTGTTTCTGCCGCTTTTCGTAATACCTGGCACGACGAGTGAAGAGCTTTTTCACCCGTTTCAGGTACTCGATATTGAATTTGCGTGGTTGGTTGTCGCGCTCCAATTGAGTGACTCGCTCTTCACCAATTTTCTCAATCAGGTTTATGCGGTACGGGATTAAATTCCCTGATAGGTCGCGGTTGCATTGGACACAACCAGCATAAATATTGAATAGATTAAACCTTAGATGTGAGGCCGATCCTCTTGACCTGTAATGGCTTGCATCAACTGCCCCTCCTCTCACGCCGTAATTCAGCGCTCTGCCACAGGCAATACATGGTTGACCGTAATCACGCCAAAATATGTATTTATTAACTGCGGCTTGCGCTTCCTTAGTCCAGTCAGATTTAGACTTTAGCTTTTCCCGTCTGACTTTCAGTTCCTGACGCTCAATAGAACGCTGACGCCGGAGTGCTCTGTCCTCCTTGCGTTGGATGTTTCTATTTGATAATTCGATGGTGCATTCGAGAGAGCAGACGGTGTGAGTGGTACTTCTAGGTGTGAATTCTGATTGGCAAATCTTACAAGTCTTGGGCTTCGGCGTTTTTGCCTTTGCCACCTTATCCCCCTAAAGCCAATCCAATAATCAGTGTGACTGTGATCCAAAAGAGTGTGAATATGAGGTATTTCATTTGATTCCCTTTTTCCATAAAAAAACCGCCATCAGGCGGCTTTTGCAAATAGCCAATAACTTAACCCATATCAAGGCTGAACTTTTTTCCGTCTTTTACTAAAATTAATAATTCTTTCTCTTCATTGGAGTATCTACTGGACATTTTTATTTCTCCATTCATTATGGCGCAATGATATTTATTATCAGATGATTTTAGATCGACCCCTGTAATTTCTTTCACATTCTGGAGTAAGTCATTAGCACCATGCCATCCTTTAAAACCCAATGCCTGCCCTAATCTTGTTAAGCTAAATGGGTAATTCGAATTAAACGCTTCCGGAGTTGAAGCATCCGTTATCCCATACAAACGAGGTAATTCATTACTTTCATTAGCAATAGAACTTAATCTTTTATAGTCTATTTGCACTGGGTTTTTAGGAATATCAGTTCTTATCAACTTATAACTTCTTGCCAATAATGCCCTTAAAACCTTAGGATCAAAATTATTTATTGTTGGATTATCTGAAAAAGCATCAAAAACCCATGTGAAATCATTAGATACTATTCTTTTCACTCGAATAGATTTATTATTATCTATTGGAATTAGAGCTTCTCGAGACGGATAAGCATTATCATTTAAATCAGCATCTCTATGCAAAATGTATATATTGCTAATTAACCCCCCTCCCTCTGATAAAATTTCATCTATATCAGATAAAATTTCTTTTATATTCTCATCTTCAATGCTATAATCAATAAATATTAACGGGTGTTCAGAAAAGAAAGTTAATAATTTAGCACTAAGGTATTTTTTCTTGCTTAAAAAAATATCATAATCATTTTTATTAATGACTATTGATTCTGGTTCATCACAAGAGCCATGTATTTTAAATATTTCCCCAATACTTCCATTAGCTAATCTAATAATCTGTTGACCAACGATAACTTCATAATCAGGAAAAATATTATTTATAATATTATCATAATTTGTTGTGACTATAGAATGAGGCCTTATCTTTTTTAGCGCTTCTATTTCTTTAGTAAACTCTCTTTGATTAACTATATTTAACCCTTTAAAAAAATCAGCTATCTTATGCTTCAGATAGATATCCCCTTCATAATCTTCACAAAATAGTTCTTCTGGAAACTCATTTCGTCCATCACCCCACGCCCAATCACGATAAGCGTCAGACAAAATAGTTCCGATATCTATGTTTGTTACTTTTTTTTGTGTGTAATAAGCAAATGGATGCTTAATTTCTGGGCACTTCGCCATTAAATCCTTCAATAAACCTTCCCAATCTGGCCCGTTTGCATACCTCCTAGTTAGGCCTGATCCAATAAAAAGAATTGGTTGACACTCAAGACTTTCTAAACATGCCTAGATATCATCCGTTACATCTGATTGATATTGCTTATAATCGCGAATCATAGGGTTTATCATAGATAATGAATATATAAGATAATCCTCTACATAAGTTAATATGCTGTCTATTGAGATTAGTGGTTTTTGTTATGTATCACACAAAGTTATGTGTTTCTTTTGTCCTAGCCATTTCAGTTATTGTTTAACCTCATTGATTAAATACCACGTCCTTATCTGTCACTGTTCCTGCCTCCACTTGAGTTGCATATACTCGCTGTCATGCGAAATTGTCAGTGCCAGACCAAACTGAGCACACCATGCTTCAACCCATAGAAGACAAGCGTAGCGCGTCAGTGTAATTTGAATCTATTGTGTTACGTGAAATTTAAATGATGTAATTAACTGATTTTATTTAAGAAGAGAAGTTAATCACAATTCTTTTGAGGTATCTCTATTTACACTTGAATAGATAAATTATTCTGTTATATCTTATTCGGTATATGTACTTACGGTAAGTCGTTGTCATTGATAATAAACAGGTTTTAGTCGGCTTAGCTTCTCAGATGTAATGAGATCGTAGCTATTAATTTAACTGTGGCACGGAATCCTAAATTTTCTTTGCTTCTGATGAATGGAAAGAGCAAATATGGTGAAAAAAACTATGTTACTGGCTTTGGCTGCTTTTTTAGGTGCGGGTATCGTAATACTAATCCAGTGGATGCGTCCCCCCACAGAAGATCCTTACTTTTTTTTAAATCCTAAACCAACTACACTTGGTGGTTACCACGCGATCGAAGCTCCGATTAAGCTGTATGAAAAAGGGGAAAAAGTAGATTTGGTGTTTTGGAAGGTTCCTCAACCTAAACCTAAACTTCTCTATCTTATTCCTGCTAATACTCCATCACCTAAAATTAGTTTGAATATTAAAAAACGCGAAAATTCTAATTTAGGGTTCTATGTTAGTGACATATTTAGAGGAAGCGGCCCTATACATAACCTTAAAGGAAAGCCTATTTTTGATATAAAAATATATAAAATAAATGATGATTTAACAGAAAGCATAGTATATGAAAAAACTCACACAAGAGTAACTTCTTCATCTGGGTGGTCAGGTAATAATTTATTTGGTTTAGTGGATTTTGGATCCCCATATCAATATGGGCAATATCGGTTGACAGTGGAAGTACTAGCTGATTTGTCAGCATTAAAAATGGATGACTTAAGTTATTCCATTTATATTGATCAGAGATCAATAAAATAAAAGGATTTAAAAAATGACACCAAAAAACACGACAGAAGAATTATTAATAGAAATTGCTAACGACAATACTCTTTCAAAAGAAAATAAAGAAAAACGTATCAATGCCAGTGCTTATCCTGATCAAAAAACAAATTATGCCGCAGGAAAACCATGTGCTACGTGTGCACCTCCACAAGCAAGACCCGAATTTGTAGAAAATTTAATTAAATCTTTAGACAAAAGGTATATCGTTATTATTTACGCAGCGCATCCGGGCACGCCTCTTAATAACGATGATGGAACGCCTCACTTTGAAAAAGGTGAAAGAGTAACATCGGCGGCTGGACATATGTGGTATGAAATTTCAGACAGTTATGTTAATGACTCCTATGGATTTGCACCTATTGTATCAGGAATTACGGGAGCAGGTAGGGTGACAAAAGAAGATACAATACATTATGAAAATCCACGATATAGTCGTACCATGGAAATTGCAGAAGAACACTATAATAAATTGAAGAAATACGGCGAATTAGCTAAAAGTGGAAATAACCCAGATTTTAATCTTGGATATAATGGTGCGACGAATAGTTGTATTGATTTTACTTGGAAAGCACTTCGCAGTGCAGGACTCATACCCGAAATAACATGGAATGACTTTACTGGAATTAATAAAATCAATAAAATATTTAAAAAATTTGATGGTGATTTTAAGGTGGATAATAACATCCCGCATATAAAATCAATTCCTGCGCCATTCCCTGATAGTGAGCTAAATAAACAACATTACAATAAACCGCCTAAAAAAACACTATCACAAATAATACTTACTCAAACAAATAGCAATAAAACAGATATTAAAATCAGCTAAATGGAAATATCTCTTGAATTCATAGAGTCGTAGTGAACTAATAAATTGATCCACCCCAATATCATGGAGAGCACAAATGAGCAGGGTAATAGATAAAATCAACCAACTATTTGATCGCTCAGGGTTAAGATTTACACTGATTACGGAAAACTTACCCGAACAAACCTTTGCTGTTGTCGATTTTTCCCTACATGAATCACTATCTTCTCCCTTCCGACTGGAAGCCACTCTAACCTGTAAAAGCCCGGAGATTGACTTTGCCAATGTTCTCGACAGTAATGCCGCTTTTGCCGTACATCGCAATGGACAAGTTGAACGACAAATCACAGGGATGGTCACTCAATTTTCATTGATTTCCACCGGACGTCATGTTAGTCATTACCGTATCACTATTCAACCTCCGTTATGGCGTACTTCTCTGCGGGTCAATAGCCGGATTTTCCAAAATCAGTCCGTTGTGGGTCATGCTCCCAATAGTTATATCTGTTATGAAATAGAGTATTCACGCTCAATGAACGTCCCTACCACTTTGTCATGCATCTCTTCGGATTTGGAATAACCTATTGTCTTTCTATTCAGCCTCTTTATCCGGATACGAAGCGTAAGATTTGTTCTCTCAATACGTTGGGTAAATTTCTTTCCCGTGAGGTGTTTTTCTTTAGGCAGACAATCGTAAACCGCATAATCATCTGTACAGTAAAACCGGATAGTAAAAGGAGACAAGAGAGCCAGCAGCTTTTTCAACGTTTTCCTGCTGCGATCCCCAAACACATGTGCCACTACCCGTTTCCTATTCGGCTCCCAGGCATACCAGAGCCAGCGTTGATTTTTCTTATTACCGACAAATGACCATTGTTCGTCTATTTCACAGACAAGATGAATCTCACTGCCCGCAAGCGGCAGCGTAGTGACTTGTCTTGGTGTGAGCTTTTTAATGTACGAATGACGGTGTTAATGCCGACTTTCAAAACCCGAGCCGTGTCCCTGACACCGGCGTTATTCATGGCCATATCAATAATTCGCTCTTTCATACCGGGCTGGCAGGCTTGATAGGTATAGTGTAGTTGGAAGGTTTTGCGACAGGCATAGCAGTGATCGCGAGGATGTCCAGTACGTCCTTTTCCATGCCCTTTAACCTGATCTGTTGTATGACAGTAACGACAAACCACATCAACTTTCGCTATATCTCACCCATAAGAAAAAGCAGGGATTCTATCACAATATCTAATCATTGGGAGCATGACCTACAAAAGGGCGGACAAACTGTGGAGAGATCAGCTTTGCTTCATGGACTAAATCAGCGATCTGACGCGCCATAAAATGGGCACCGGCGCAGGCCTCCATCACAACAGTCGCTGATGAACATCCTGCTAAAAATTCAATCAGTTTGGTACGCGTGAATTTTTTACGTAGTAGCGCCTTGCCGGACTTGTCCTGACAATGCACGTGGAAAGAATGTTTACCGAGATCAATACCAATAAGTGTGACGTTTTGCATGATGGCCTCTCCTGAAAGAAAAACACCCTGGCAGCATACCGCTCACAGGGTGGGGGTGACCATCTCATTAGGCCGCATTAAGCAGCCTTGAATTCAGGGTGTAGATTTATTTCCAGTTGAAGCAAAAACGCAGTGTATTACCTACGTTTTGTGCCAGTAGCGCACCTAATTTTTGTTGGTCTCCTGTGAGACCTTCAGGATAATCCGCTATACTAAATATTATTGAAACCTCAGAAATACCCGTCACCTCAGTTGATACCGCTCTTACTTCTGATATGTGATTAAGGATATATGGCATATCATCAACCATTATATGGAGGTCTTTTTCGAATAAAGACATTAAATTCTTCACATTATCTTTGCTAGAGGATACATGCCACAAAAAACCAAAAGGTGATCCTGATTCTGTTATCTCTCGAATACAATAGAATGCTAAAACCTCCTTAATATCTGTCTTGTTATTAATGAGTATTGTAGAACCTATAACAGACTTAGGATAATCAGGTTCATTATTGTCGTTATTCTTTGCGGATCCAAAAAAAATACTATCCTTCTGCTGCTCCTCTCCTATTGTAAGATCAAAAGACACCATACAATCATCCAGCTTATTAACTTCAGACATAAACACCTCACTTTATTATTCGTTAAAGGTCATTTCATCCTACTGCTAACTAGCCAGTTAATATTACTGAAGTCAGGTTCTTATCTCAATTGAATAGCCTGCAACAGAATCAATACGCCTTAAAATAGGGTGGCACATTATAAAGTTTATCTGTTAGTCGAGTGCGTGATTCAGTGAGGTGTATATTTGAAGTTTGGTGCTGATACGGGCTTAATTTGTAGGGATCGAGATGTTGCTCATATCAGCCAAAATAACACCTAACATACTGATTTAGATATAGTATATGGTGCTGCTCGACCCGTTATAACTACTTGAATTTGTTCCGATGCCGGAATTCCGGTAACGGTGATTATAGTCTTTCAACAATACCGTCATCCAGACGGTATACCACCAGAAAAATCAATTTCGTTCCATTCAGCTCTAATTAACTCACTTTTCCTGACTAAAGTTAGAAAGACCAAACACAAAGCTGCTTTTACAGTTGGTATTGCTCCTATTTCATCCAGCGCATTCAAGAAAATCCCAGTCTCTTTCTGGGATATGTCTAGTCCGTTCCTCAAAAGTAGCAATAGATGAGGCTCGAATATTTGCAGCGGGGTTTTGAAATGCTTCTCCGCGAGATATGGCAAAATTGTAAACTGACTGTATTATTTCCCTTGCTTGCAGTGCGGTTGCTCTGGCTCCTCTAGATTTAATCTTCTCACATAAGTCCCTGACCATGAAGGTATTTATTTCTGTCATCAAATACCGTCCCAATACCGTTATGATTTCTCTTTCTAATACCGACACCTTCATCTTTCTAGTGCTATCAGCAAGCTTAATATTCTTAAAATAGAGTTCAGCATACGCAGAAAATGTGTTTGATTTATTAGATAATTTTTTTTCGTTTTTCTTTATTGTGGATGGAGATAATCCATCGGAAATTATTTTTTTGGCTTCAACTAACCTTTTCCGAGCTTCTGCTAACGTAATACCGTCAGCGCCATATCTTCCAAGCGTAACAGTTTCACGTCGTCCGTTAATTCGGTAATCGTAACGAAACGAGACTGTACCTGCTTTTGTAACGGCTACATAGAGTCCGTCACGGTCAGAAATCTTGTATAATTTATCGGTAGGTTTGAGGTTTTTTAACTTGGTGTCTGTCAGCATAGCGGTATCCTTTTTATCTTTCTGATACCGTCAATTTCACAAAAAAACCTGACGGTATTTTGACTCATCAGAGATAAAGTATATTACGATACCGTCAAAAATACCGTCAATAATCGCATGCTGATACGGTGAGGCTTGGAGATGAAAAGACCCTGAAATCAGGGTCTTAATTCAGAAATCATGATGATTTGGTGAGGCTTGGGAAGGCTTTATATCATTCCCACTCAATTGTTGCTGGTGGTTTACCGCTGATGTCATAGACTACACGCGATATTCCACTGACTTCATTGATGATACGGTTTGATACACGGCCAAGGAAATCATATGGCAGGTGTGCCCAGTGCGCGGTCATAAAGTCAATGGTTTCTACTGCACGCAGGGAAACAACCCAGTCATATTTACGTCCATCCCCCATTACGCCGACAGAACGAACTGGCAGGAATACGGTAAATGCCTGACTGACTTTGTTATACAGATCAGCTTTATGCAGTTCTTCAATGAAGATAGCATCAGCACGACGCAGCAAGTCACAGTATTCTTTCTTCACTTCACCCAGTACACGTACACCAAGACCCGGGCCCGGGAATGGGTGACGGTACAGCATGTCATATGGCAGACCCAGTTCCAGACCTATGCGGCGAACTTCGTCTTTGAACAGCTCTTTCAGAGGCTCAACCAGACCCAGAGCCATATCTTCAGGCAAACCACCCACGTTGTGGTGAGATTTGATTACATGCGCGTTACCTGTTGCTGATGCTGCTGATTCGATAACATCCGGGTAAATCGTGCCCTGTGCCAGCCATTTAACCTGAGTTTGTTTTGAAGCTTCTTCGTCAAACACATCAATAAATACGTGACCGATGGTTTTACGTTTAGCTTCAGGATCATTAATTCCCGCCAATGCGGAAAGGAAGCGATCTTCAGCTTTAACATGAATGATGTTCAGGTCGAATTTACCCTCGAACATCTCCATCACCTGATCCGCTTCATTCAGACGAAGCAGGCCGTTGTCTACAAATACGCAGGTCAGACGCTTACCAATTGCGCGGTTCAGCAGCAGTGCTGTTACTGAGGAATCGACACCACCAGACAGAGCAAGGATAACTTTATCATCACCGATCTGCGCACGCAGACGCTCGACGATATCATCAATGATAGATGCAGGTGTCCACAGGGCTTCACACTGACAAATATCCAGCACAAAGCGTTTCAGGATGTTCAGACCCTGATGAGTGTGAGTCACTTCCGGGTGGAACTGTACACCATAAAAACGTTTTTCTTCATTCGCCATAATGGCAAATGGGCAACTGTCAGTGCTGGCTACGGTAGTGAAGCCTTCCGGAATGGCAGTAACTTTATCGCCATGACTCATCCACACATCCAGTACCGGTGTACCTGATTCATTCAGTGCATCCTGAATACCGCGGAACAGTTCGCTATCACCTTTCAGCTCAACCTGAGCATAGCCAAACTCACGCTCATTAGAAGTAGAAACTTCTCCACCCAATTGCATAGACATGGTTTGCATGCCATAGCAGACACCCAATACCGGCACACCCGCGTTGAACACATATTCTGGCGCACGTGGACTGTTGTTCTCAGTTGTGCTTTCCGGGCCACCAGAAAGAATGATACCGCTAGGGTTAAATGTGCGGATTTGTTCTTCAGTGACATTCCATGTCCAAAGTTCACAATAAACACCGATTTCACGGATACGGCGGGCAATAAGTTGTGTATATTGCGAGCCAAAATCAAGGATCAGAATGCGATGCTGATGGATATTAGTTGTCATTAGAGGTGAATTCCCAAAACAAGTGGCAATTAAAAAGTAAAAAAATCAGTGACCCGCTATTGCGAGCCACTGTGTAAGTAAATTACAGGCCTAAACGGTAATTTGGTGATTCTTTCGTGATAGTCACATCATGAACGTGGCTTTCCTGAATACCAGCGCCACTGATGCGAACGAATTCTGCTTTAGTTCTCAGTTCATCAATCGTAGCGCAGCCTGTCAAACCCATACAGGAGCGTAGTCCACCCATTTGTTGGTGAACGATATTTTTCAGCAATCCTTTATAAGCGACACGGCCTTCGATGCCTTCTGGTACTAATTTATCTGCCGCATTATCAGTCTGGAAGTAGCGGTCAGAAGAACCTTTGGACATTGCGCCCAGAGAACCCATTCCACGATAGGATTTGAATGAACGGCCCTGATAGAGTTCGATTTCACCCGGAGATTCTTCTGTACCTGCCAGCATTGAACCCACCATCACACATGCAGCACCTGCGGCAATCGCTTTAGCGATGTCACCGGAGAAGCGGATACCACCGTCAGCAATAACCGGGATCCCTGTTCCTTCCAGTGCTTCTACTGCGTCAGCAATTGCGGTAATTTGTGGTACACCAACACCGGTCACAATACGGGTAGTACAGATAGAACCAGGGCCGATACCGACTTTAACCGCATTCACACCTGCTTCTACCAGCGCTTTAGCGCCTTCACCGGTTGCTACGTTACCACCAATGATTTGCAGATCGGGGTATTTAGCGCGGGTTTCGCGGATACGCTGCAAAACACCTTCAGAATGACCGTGGGATGAGTCAATCAGCAACACGTCCACACCAGCCGCTACCAACGCATCAACACGCTCTTCATTACCAGCACCGGCACCAACAGCAGCACCTACACGCAGACGACCCTGCTCATCTTTACAAGCGTTTGGTTTACGTTCTGCTTTCTGAAAATCTTTCACGGTGATCATGCCAAGCAAATGGAAGTTATCATCTACAACCAGTGCTTTCTCAACGCGTTTTTCGTGCATTTTCTGCAATACTACATCGCGGGCTTCGCCTTCTTTTACCGTCACCAGACGCTCTTTTGGCGTCATGACTGCGGTAACTGGCAATTCCAAATCTGTAACAAAACGCACATCACGGCCAGTGATGATACCAACCAGCTCGTTAGATTCTGTGACGACAGGATAACCAGCGAAGCCATTACGCGCAGCTAATTCATTAACTTCACGCAGTGTCGTTTGTGGCGTTACAGTGACAGGATCGGTGACAACACCACTTTCATGTTTTTTCACGCGGCTGACTTCTTCAGCCTGACGTTCAATAGGCATGTTTTTGTGAATAAAACCAATTCCCCCTTCCTGTGCCAGCGCGATAGCCAGAGAAGATTCCGTCACGGTATCCATTGCTGCTGAGAGCATAGGCACGTTCAGGCGAATAGTAGATGTTAATTGTGTGGACAAATCTGCCGTGTTAGGCAGAACTGTAGAATGGGCAGGAACCAACAAAACGTCGTCAAAAGTTAATGCTTCTTTTTTAATTCGTAACATGAGCAATATCTCACCAAGCTATGGGGCGTCAATAAGGGATAAAATATTGCCGCGGCATTATACAGGCCGTAATCGGTTGCCTCCAGCATTTTCTGAAAAAATTTCTTGATTAGTGGTGGCGAGCAGTTATTATCAGTCAATTAAGTCCTTGTTTTAAAATTTGATCTAGCTCACATGTCACTGCCAACCAACACTGGAATTTTTTCTGTTAGTCGTCTGAATCAGACGGTTCGTCAGCTATTAGAACTGGAAATGGGTAAAATTTGGCTCAGTGCTGAAATTTCTAACTTTTCCCAGCCTTCGTCCGGCCACTGGTATTTCACGCTGAAAGATGAGCGGGCACAAATCCGGGCTGCAATGTTTCGTAGTTACAATTTGCGGGCGACCTTCCGGCCACAAAACGGTCAGCAGGTGTTAGTAAGAGCACAGATCACTCTGTATGAGCCACGGGGTGATTATCAGTTGATTGTGGAAAGTATCCAGCCTGCCGGTGATGGGTTGCTGCAACAACAATTTGAAGTTTTAAAACAAAAACTCACCGCTGAAGGGTTATTTGAGCAGATTTATAAAAAACCACTTCCCTCGCCTGCAAAACGGCTTGGCGTGATTACTTCAGCCAGTGGTGCTGCGTTACACGATATTCTGAATATTCTGAAACGTCGTGACCCTTCTCTACCCGTTATTGTTTACCCTACAGCCGTTCAGGGAACAGATGCACCGCTACAAATTATTCGGGCAATTGAATTAGCTAATATCCGGCAGGAATGTGATGTTCTCATTCTCGGGCGCGGTGGCGGCTCACTGGAGGATTTATGGTGTTTTAATGATGAACAGGTGGCACGGGCGATATTCCAGAGCCAAATTCCTGTCGTCAGTGCCGTTGGGCATGAAACTGATGTCACCATTGCAGATTTCGTCGCTGATTTACGTGCACCCACTCCTTCCGCTGCGGCTGAGTTGGTGAGTCGCAATCAACTTGAGCTGCTGAGACAAGTTCAATCCCTGCAACAGCGCCTCGAAATGGCAATGGATTACTTCTTTGCCCAGAAGCAACGTATTTTTAATGGATTACACCACCGCCTCCAGCAACAAAGCCCTGATTTACGGCTGGCCCGTCAACAAAATCATTTATCTGAATTACGTCAGAAATTAATTGACGCTTTACTACGTCATTTAAAACAGAATTCTGCTACCAGTGAAAAATTAATTCAGCGCCTGTTACAGCATACTCCTGAGCAGGAGATAAGACATTATAGCCAGCATATTCAACAAATTGATTTTCGCTTAAAACAGGCAATTGAGCGGCAATTATCCCGCTATAAAGAGAAATTCGCTGTTTCCTGTTCGCGTATGGAAGCTGTCAGCCCGCTGGCAACCTTGAGTCGCGGTTATAGCATCAGCGAAACACCAGATGGAAAGTTGCTAAAGCAGGTTAGACAGGTAAAAGTGGGTGATTCCCTGAAAACACGTGTACAGGATGGCTGGGTTGAGAGCCAGGTGACTCAAGTACAGAAAGTTAGTACGAGAAAAAAATAAATTCACATTATAATTTTTAAATTAATAAGGGGGTTATATTAAAAGCGCCCCCCTTATTATGTTTTTCCTAATTTTATTACTTGATGAATAGCATATATACCCTACAATTAATTACAGAATAAGATTATTTATATTATTACTATAAATTATAGTGATAATTATTTTATTTTTAAATACTTTATTATGTGTTCAAAGTTATATAAATAGAAACCTTTAAAAAAACATTATCTTAGTTAACTCACGAAAATAATAATCGCTATCTTTATATAGCGTACTCAGCATTAGAAAACAGAGAGGATATTATGGGCAAACTTAAAAACAAAGAGTTAAATAAAAACACCATTCCCGATGCTTTTTGGGATGACATAAATAATGCCTGCGCAGGAGTAAAAGATATACTTGAGAATATATTTTTGGCAGTAGAAGCTTCGGGAAAACTTTCCCATGATATAGTAGAAGAAATAAATTATGCTGTAGAAGAAATATATAAGACTGCATCTGAAATCATCAAGCATCAAAAAGAAAAAGGTATTAACTAAAGAAAAATATCGATTAATAAACAATTGATTATATATTCTCTAATCATAGAATTAGCAATTGCATCTGATTCATAATTATAAAATTTAATTTACCCTAAAAGATAACGAGGTTATTATGAAAGAATTAACACAATTAAATGAAAAATTAGATTCACATGAATCTTTTTGGAACTATATAACAAATATTGCTAACGCCCTTGAAACCGTATTGAGTAACATAGCTAGTTCATTAAAAGATATAGGGATTTTACCTGATAATCTTAAACTAATTATAGGTTCATTAATAACATCAATCATTGGCCTCTGTAAGCTCGGCATACAACTTGCGCAATATTTTTCCCATTATTAACATTCTCAATATATATTACAGTGAAAAATAAATCAGCTCTAATAATATAGATATATATAACTAAGGTGAGAAAAAACCACCAATCAAGAAACAAATAGAAGATTGAATTAGACCATAATTATGAATCCTAATCATAGAAATGTTAACCATTTTAGAATATTCTAAGGTGGTTAATATTTCAATGCTCATATAATACTTAGTTAAAAATCAATTGAATCAGACAAGGAATATATTATGAACAAAAAAACAAATACAAAAATAAATTCATTTCCCAATGATGATTTCTGGAATAGTTTAGAAAATATCTCTAGTGGATTATCCACATTAATTAAAAATATTATTAGCGCTTTGAATAAGATGGGAGTAATCTCTTACAATCTATCACTAACAATACGGATTTTTATATCATCTATAGTTGTAGCCATTAATAGTATTTTGGAACGTCAAAAGCACTATTAAAACCAAATTGAATATAGTATTAATAAGATTGCTCTATGAAAATTTATTTTTTATTTTACAGTGCATTATAAAATAGCGGCAGTTTTCTACCGCTATTTTAAAACAATTATATTCTATCAGAAACGAATTTCAGCACCCATTACGTAGGTTCTGCCGCGGGCGGTTTGTGATGAAACTTCGCCATTCGTTATATTTGGTGAAGAATTCATGCGATTCAGCGCATCCGCATAACTTTTATTAGCTACATTCTGCACTGAGAATTTAACAAGGATATTTTTATTCATTTGATAATCTGTATATAAGTCAATAATAGTCGGTATCTTATCATCTTTTACCATTTTATCCTCAATGTCCCAGTTGAAATCTATATCAGAATCCTGATGATAAGATTGCCCGGTATATTTCACTATTGCGCCTACACTTATTTTTTCTTCCAATAGCCGAAAGCCAGTATCCAATGTCATATACCACTCCGGTAGCTGAGATGCAGAGCTTGTTCCCATGACAGTTGCCGCTTGTGAGGTAGGTTGCCGTGTCTTCTGATGACTATATGCCAGCGAACTATAAAAGATACCAGCATCGTAATTGGCTTCAATCTCAACACCTTTAATAATGACAGGGCTTAAACTGTTAGTATATATATATGTATTGACATCAGGACTTAAATCATTAATATCTATATCATTTATTGATATATCGTTTTTACACATTTTTCTTTCACCACAAAGCGTATATTTATCACTATTAATATAATTTTTTATTTTAGTGTTAAATAGTGCAGCCTTCAAATAAAATGAGTCTCCATCAACAATTAAATCTGGACGATAACTATTAAAACCTATTTGATAAGTATCCGATGTTTCACCTTTAAGAAAAGGATTGACAGAACTACCTTCTCCGCCGCCATAAAATACTTCTTGAATATTAGGTGCCCTCATTGAATGTGTGTAACTCACAAATGGCTGAAATTCAGGCATGATTTCTGCTGATAGCAAAATACTCGGGTTAATTCCATGATCTTTAACATTCACCGGAGCAGCTCCCTGAGGAAAGCAGGGAATACGAGAGTCACAGGCTGGTTTAAATCCCTTAATATTATAATTTAAATAATTCACTCCTAAATCAGCCGTATAAATACCATGATCTATTTTTAATCTACTATAAATACTATTAATATATTGCTTTCCATTCGGTGAAAATTGGATGTTTTCTTCTTTTACTGTATTTTCATCACCAAGACCTATGAATGTTTTCTTATTGTATTCAGTGCTCATCAATTTACTACCAAGAGTAAATGCAAAATCAGTATTGACGTAATTAAATCGGCTGGTATTTTTGATATTAATGGCAGCAGATTTATTATGCGATTCACTACCACCTAAACCAGGTATAGCACCAGATTGCACATTCTGATCACTACTCCCCGTACTAAGCAAAACTTTAGTATCAATTAACTCACTAAATGGTGTGTAATTATATTTTAGATAATAATCATAACTATCCACATGACGTTTAGTAAACTTATTATGATAAAAACGCCCAGCTAATTCCAAATCATGAAAATCATTCGGTTTAATATTGATTTTCATCAATTGTGAATTGGGTTTCTGTTTAAATGTTTTATCTGTACCAAATTCGTCACTGCTAATTCCCATGCCATTTTTATAGTGAGCATCAATACTGTGACCACTCATAGCAAGCATAGCACCAATAGAACCTTCGGTGCTGAATGCCTGCGTTTTTCCTGCAATGGCAATCATACCATTTTTACCTAATCCATTAGTACCATAAGTTGATTTAGTGAGTATACCAAGGTTATTTCCTTCAAAAATAACATCATCAATATCAATAGTACGGAAGTTAGCACTTCCCACCAGCGCATTAACTGAATCCCCATCACTAGCCTGCCCACGATTAATATCCGTCCGGATAATAAAATTAGGATCAATTAAGCTACCAAATTGATTATAAGGCTGTTGCCCATGACCATATGGATTCGGAGCTATACCATAAAAACTCTGGCTCACCCCATCTACCATCATATTAACGCGGCCAAATCCGCTCATTCCACGGATATTCACAGCTATAGTCCCCTGACTGACATCCATCTGGGTATAAGTCCCCGGCAAACTACGTAATACGCTGTCCATAGATTCCAGTTTATTATCTTCTCCCACAGAACTATAAGCACCGGGTTTTTCCATGGCTTCAATTTGCGGCCTGTTTTTATTATCCTGAGAACCGGAAACTTTTAATGGGCTGAATCGCATGACTTTCTGGTTTTTATTGTCATCTGTGTTTTCAGCGTAAGCGATTCCCTGAAGCCCGATAAATACTGCACTGGCTCCGGCTATTCTTGCCATGATTTTCATTAATATCATCCTAAATTAAAAATATTTATTAAAGCTCACATTGCTTCGCTAATTTTGCGATAGTTTTATTGTTTTTAGGGTGTAAAAACCCTGGATACTGATAACGAATTATCAGCATCCATAATTATTAATATATTTTTATTAATCTTTTAAGTGTGGAAAATATGTTTTAGCATCATCCAACATCAACAGAAAACTATAATCGAAAGCGATATCGTTTATACGATTGAAACGCCCCGGCTTTCCACCGTGTCCTGTATCCATGTTGGTTTCTAATAACAGTAAACTATCCCCTTTTTTCATTTCCCTTAATTTCGCTACCCATTTCGCTGGCTCCCAGTATTGTACCTGAGAGTCATGTAAACCGGTTGTCACTAATAAATGAGGGTAACGCTGGGGCTGAATATTGTCGTAAGGGCTATAAGATTTCATACGGAAATAAACTTCCTTATCATCCGGATTCCCCCACTCATCATATTCCCCTGTAGTTAAAGGAATAGACGGATCAAGCATTGTCGTCACTGCATCAACAAAAGGAACTTTAGCGATCACACCACGGTATAGCTCGGGTGCCTGATTAACCACTGCTCCCATCAGTAAACCGCCCGCACTGCCACCTTCGGCATAAACGCGTTTACTATCACCATAACCTTCAGCAATTAATGCCTTCGTAGTATCAATAAAATCATGGAAGCTGTTCATTTTATTTTCGAGCTTGCCCTGAAGATACCAATTACGACCTAAGTCACCACCACCACGAACATGCACCAATGCATAGACAAAACCACGATCCAACAGGCTTAAAAGTGCAGAGCTAAAATAAGGATCCATGCTGATACCATAGGCACCATAACCGTAAATCAAAATCGGGTTCTGACCTTTTTTGAACAGGGACTTGCTATAAACCAAAGAAACCGGTACTTCTACCCCATCCCGTGCTTTGATCCAAATACGCTGGCTTTCATAGTTTTCTTTATTGAACCCTTTCACTTCCTGCTGTTTTAGCAATTCGCGTTCACCGGTTTGCATATTCCACTGGAATACTGAACTTGGTGTGGTCAGGGATGAATAACTATAACGCAGCAAATCCGTTTCTGGCTCAGGGTTATAGTTCAAGGATGCCATATAAGCCGGGTCATCGAACTTAACCTGTTTTTCTTGCTGGGTTTTCCAGTCAATCTGACGAATTGAGGACAATCCTTTAGTTCGCTCCTGTACCACCAGCCACTTGTTAAACAGGCTAAAATCTTCCAGATCAGTATTATCCTGTGGTGCAATTACTGTTTTCCATGGCTTATTAATGGCATCTGTCTGATATAGACCAAACAATGGGTGTTCATAATTGGAACGGATATAAAATTGCCCACGGAAATGGTCGATATAATATTCACGCCCAGCCTGACGGGCAGAGAACATTTGTGGTTCCTGTTGCGGATTATTTGCATCTATCAACCGATATTCTGAGGTTGAATAGCTGGTGATCGAAACCAGAATGTAGTCAAGCGAGGTACTTTTCGAAATTGACAGATAGAAGCGATCATCGTCTTCCTGATAGATCTTTTTATCCTGTTGGGTATCCGTGCCATATTGGTGACGAAATAGCTGGTAAGGCAGCAGGGTTTGTGGATCTCTGCGGACATAAAACAGAGTTTCTCCATCATTGGCCCACAAAATATTACCGGAAGTATTCTCTATAACGTCATTTTGCCACTCACTGTCACCAAAATTTTTAAAAGAGATTTGGAAGTTACGGCGGCCCTGAGTATCTTCAGCGATAGCAATGCGTTTATTGTCCCGGGTAACAGCAAACCCACCGATTTGATAAAACTTATGGCCTTTAGCTCGTTCGTTACCATCAACCATGACCTGCCAGTCAGTTGAATTATCAACCGGCTTACGCTGATAGATAGGGAAATCTTTGCCTGATTCATAAATGGTGCGATAAATATAACCATTGTAGGTATAAGGTACCGACTGGTCTTCCTTATTCATACGGCCAACCATTTCGTTATACAGCGTTTCCCGTAGCTCCTGACCAGATTTCAGCATCTCTTTGGTATAGTTATTTTCAGCGGCCAGATAATCAATAACTTCTTTATTCTGACGCTGGTCATCACGTAACCAATAATAATCGTCAACACGGGTATCACCATGAATAGTTATTTCATGAGGCTGCTTTTTTGCCATAGGTGGTATCATTTTTTCCTCCATCGCGATAGCCGTGACGCTATTACTCAGCAAACTACTACCCAACAAAAAACTGAGCACGGCTTTCTTGGCTTTTGGTGAAAACACCGTTTTATACTGTGACATGCCATTCGTCCTGTTTTTTTATTGTTTTTAAAATCAATTGTTATTGATATAAAGTGAAATCAACCGGTAATTCAACCGTAACACTGCCATTGGTTAAAATAGAATCAGGCGGAATGGGTAATGGTTGCGCCCTTTCCAGTACAAGCCTTGCTTCCCTGTCAAGTGAGTTCGTTCCAGAGCGTCTTACCAATTCACTGTCAATCACATTACCAAATTGATTGACGGTAAATTTCACCGTTGGACGCCCTGTACGTTTTCTCCGCTGAGCATCTCCCGGGTATTTTTTATAGCGGTTTAAATGACCGCTTACTTCCGCCTGCCAGACAGCTTTAGCATCAGCGGCAGCATCTGAATTACTTTCATAAGAAGCCGCTGTGCGGGAAGTAATGTTATCCGCCGTAGCCGTACTGGTTGTCGGTGCTGCGGTACTTTGTGATTTTTCACTTTCCTGCTCTTTTGCCTGTACGCGCTTAACCGGTTGAGCCTTTTTAGGTGCATCCTGTTCTTTTGGTTTCTTTTTCTTCGTTTTATCAACCAGGAGCATGGCTTCTTCATTTACATCCAGTTTCGGCATATTGACAGCATCAATCTTACTTTCCTGTTGTTCGCTGGTAACAGATAACTGCTGTTCAATACCAACCGGCTGTTTTTCGACCTTGTGTATTGCTTCCGTCTGTAGTGATACTTCCATCATAACTGCAGGTGGAGGTAAAAATTCCTCAATATCAAGATCCTTCGGTTTATAAATCAACCAACCGACCAACAGGACGTGCAGTGTGATAGCGGCGAGAAAGGATTTTGTCACGTGACCAACGTGAGTGGTTTGATACGTTGTATACGTCAACATTTCTTATAGCACATTATGTCAAAGATAAATTAAGGGAATGATAATCAATTGGATATATAAATGAAAACTATTTTTATTTATTATGAGCATCACATCCTTGTGATAGATACACCTACTTAGTTACTTTGGCAGCCACTTTGGGTGTAAACCAGACAAAATCAGCGTATTCTTTATTCAAAACAACGCCTTTTTCAGCAATAACCAGCACAACAACCTGTTCATCAGATGCTACTTTTTTCACATGCTGAGGTACGCCCATTGCTTTTACCGCATGATATCCTCCGGCAAACAGCATTGCAGGTGATGGCGCTTTCATCAATTGTTCTGCCATTCTCTGATCACGAAGTTGCTGAATTTTGCTCATTGCAGCAAGATGTAATTCATCTATATTGCCACCATGGGAATTTTTGATGGTTTCATCAATACGCTTTTTGACATCTTCAGAGACTAAGGAAGTTTTGTCTCCAGCTTTATAACTTTTATACGCCCGATCGATTTCACTACGATTCAGGTTAGCGGCTAACAAGGGATAAGGTGCTTTCACCAGTTCCACAACCAGTTTTCCATATTGTTCCCAAGGCCAGCCTTCTTGCCATGCCAACAGCTGTTTAATGCGCTCATCCCTGACTATCGGATCATCCTGCAACCAGCTTTTAACTTTATTGACTCTTTCTTGTTGATCCGGATTAATCATTTCCAGCAATACGGAACCATGAGGCCGTTTTTTCTCCAGCTGCTGAACCAGCCATAATTCAATTTGATGGTGATAAGGGTTATCGTGTTTTTCACCGACAATAACTCTGGGATAAGTGGCCAGTTGATTAAGTAATTCATCAGAAGTGATGGCTTTGCCTGTTCTCATGTCAAGCAATACGCCTGATTGGGTTAATTCACCGGAAAGCGTTTGTTTTACTGCCTGAGAGTTATTTTGTGTCGTTGTTGATGTTGTCGCACAACCACCAAGCAGGAAGGCACACGCTAAAAAAGTTGTTTTTATACAGATAGATGTTTTCATTGGTATTCATTATCCAGTTAAAAATTCCCTGCATATTATAGATAATGATAATTATTTACAAATAAAAATACCCCGCTAAACAAGAGCCTGACGGGGTATTGTCTGTTTATCCCGGCTAATTAATGAAACCGGGATATTGATACCAATGAATTATAATACCAATCAATTACAGTGGATTAGTCTGCGCTTCGACCGCAGCCAGGGCCACCATGTTAACAATACGGCGAACAGAAGCGATTGGTGTCAGTACATGGACAGGCTTAGAAACCCCCATCAGCACCGGACCGACAGTGACGCCATCTGAACCGGTGACACGCAGTAAGTTATAACTGATACGAGCAGCTTCCATATTAGGCATAATCAGCAGGTTAGCTGAACCTTTCAACGGGCTGTCCGGCATAATGTCACGACGAATACTTTCCACCAGCGCAGCATCACCGTGCATTTCACCATCAATTTCCAGTGATGGTGCCATTTGTTGCACCAGCTCCAGTGTCTTACGCATCTTTTGAGCAGATTCACAGTCAGAAGAGCCAAAACTTGAACGGGACAACAGAGCAACTTTTGGTTCAATACCGAAGCGGCGCACAGTTTCTGCTGCCATCAGTGTAATTTCAGCCAGCTCTTCTGGTGTCGGGTCTTCGTTAACATAAGTGTCAGCAATAAAAGTATTACCCATCGGCAACAACAAGGCATTCATTGCACCTGCTGTGTGAACACCCTGACGGAAACCAAAGACGTCTTTGATAATCTGGTAATGCTCACCATAACTACCGACCGTACCACAAATCAGGCCATCAGCTTCTCCACGATGAACCATGATGGCACCGATTAGAGTCGGGTTACCAATAACCGTCCGGCGTGCCTGATCCTGAGAAACACCACGGCGCTTCATCAGTTGGTAATATTCCTGCCAGTATTCTTTGAAACGTGGATCGTTTTCGTTATTAACGACTTCGAAGTCTTTACCTGCTTCAATATGAAGCCCCTGCTTCTTGATACGCATTTCAATAACGCTTGGGCGACCAATCAGAACAGGATACGCCAACCCGAGGGAAACTAATTCCTGAGTCGCGTGGAGTACCCGGATATCTTCACCTTCTGCCAGTACAATACGTTTTTTCTCTTTTTTCGCCTGAGAGAAAATAGGCTTCATGAATAAGTTAGTTTTGTAGACAAACTCATTCAGTTTTTCGATATAGGCACCGAAATCGGTAATAGGACGGGTTGCTACGCCTGAATCCATCGCTGCTTTTGCTACAGCAGGGGCAATTTTCACAATCAGACGTGGATCAAATGGCTTCGGTATAATGTATTCCGGGCCGAAGAACAAATCCTGATCGCCATAGGCAGAGGCCACTTCCTGACTTTGTTCTGCCAGCGCCAGATCAGCAATTGCGTGTACACAGGCCAGTTTCATCTCTTCATTAATAGTCGTTGCACCTACATCCAGCGCACCACGGAAGATGAATGGGAAACAGAGCACGTTATTGACCTGATTAGGGAAATCAGAACGACCTGTACAAATAATTGCGTCAGGACGCACAGCTTTTGCCAGTGGTGGCAGGATTTCCGGCTCTGGGTTCGCCAGTGCCATAATCAGCGGATCCTTCGCCATTGTTTTCACCATCTCTGGCGTCAGTACTCCGGGGCCGGAGCATCCGAGGAAAATATCAGAATCAGGAATAACATCGGCCAGTGTGCGGCTGCCATTATCTTCAATTGCGTAATCGGCTTTCGTTTTTTCCATATTCTCTTCGCGACCACGATAGATAACGCCTTTCGAGTCACAAACGACAATATTTTCACGTTTCAGGCCTAAAGCCACCAGCAGGTTCATACAGGCAATAGATGCAGCACCCGCACCAGATACTACCATCCGTACTTTGCTGATATCTTTATTAACGACACGCAGCCCGTTAAGTACTGCGGCAGTACAGATAATTGCTGTACCATGCTGGTCGTCATGGAATACAGGAATTTTCATTCGCTCGCGAAGTTTCTGTTCAATATAGAAGCACTCTGGAGCTTTGATATCCTCGAGGTTGATACCGCCAAAAGTCGGCTCCAATGCCGCAATGATGTCAATTAATTTATCCGGATTAGACTCATCTATTTCAATATCAAAAACATCAATGCCAGAGAATTTTTTGAATAGAACTCCCTTTCCTTCCATTACGGGTTTGCCAGCCAGTGCCCCGATATTTCCCAGCCCCAATACAGCACTACCATTGGAGATAACTGCCACCAGATTACCACGGGCAGTATATTTATATGCCATCAGTGGATCTTCTGCTATTTCAAGACAAGGAGCGGCAACACCCGGTGAATATGCCAAAGCTAAATCACGTTGTGTCGTCAACGGTTTAGTCGGAGTAACCGTGATTTTCCCCGGCTGCGGAAATTCATGAAAATCAAGGGCACTTTGTTTTAATTTTTCGTCCATCGTCTGATCCTTTGTGAGTCATGTCTAAGTAAAAATCCGCTCAGTATAATAGTTACGGAAGGTTAAATCATGGTGCTAACCGCATTTTTATCAATGATCGTCGAAACTTCAGATCATATCCCCTGCTGTTTTCAGAATTCAATGCAACCAGCAAAGCAATCAACAAAGAAACAACCTGAAATATAGAGAGTATAAAATGATCTGTTAATGGCTTCACATTAACCAATATTATATAGAAATACGCTAATTATACTCATGTAGAGGTAGCTCCATTTTCCATCCATTAATAACTCACTGAATTAATAAAAGAGACATTTAAGAAACAACTTTAAAATGAGTTTACAAAAACAAAAATTAATCTATAAAATAATCATAAAAATTTGATTGAGAAAATTATTAGCAATTAAGGAAAATCATTTTCTTATGTCTATGGAATTTATTTCACGTGAATTGATAATCTTATTTGCGATATTTCATTTTTTATATCAGGATATATTTTTGGAATCTCTATTATTGATGATTCAATATACTCTATAAAAATCACACAGCTATTTAACATAAAACAGAATTCTGTTTTTTATGTTTTATCAAAACATAAGACCGGCATTTCTATTATGGGAGAAGGAATATGCATAATCATACAGTCATGATAGTCGATGATCACCCTATCATTCGTCATGGTTTAAAAGGGCTGATTGAATCAGAAAGAGAACTCATTGTGACTGCGGAGACAGATAACGGCGAAGATGCCATTAATATCGCTTGTCAAATAAAGCCAGATATCATTTTAATAGATTTGAAGATTCATGGGCTTTCAGGGATTGATACGATTAAGTCATTACGCCGAAAAGGGCTTGATTCCTATGTTCTGGTTCTCTCAGATTCAGATAACAGAGGTGATATTTATGATGCTGTGGATGCAGGTGCAAATGGTTATTTGTTAAAAGATATTGAACTTAGCCCTCTACTGGTTAACATTAAAAAAGCAGTAAACGGACAAGCCGTATACAGTGAGAAAGTTTACCAATATTTATCTAACCGTCATCTTTATGTTGATCCTTTATCCAAATTAACCAAACGAGAATTAGATGTTTTAAAAGAAATCTCAGAAGGAATGACGAATAAAGAAATTGCTGACTTTCTTTTTATCTCAGAAGAAACAGTCAAAGTCCATACACGTAACCTATTGAAAAAACTTAAAGCCCGTTCCCGCCTCGAAGCCACCATTACCTATCTGAAACATAGAAAAGCAGATTTAATATAATATTCGACGCTCAATTCCTATAATGTATAACACAATTTCCCTGATTTTAATTTACAGGGAAATTGTGAATTAAAACCTCTTAAAGTTAATGAGAATTAATTCAACCAAATTTATAATAATTTGACTTATAATAAATAATATTATTATTTTATAATGAAACTAAGTTTTAAAAGTTAATTTATTCACCAAATATATAGATAATTGCATTCTGTAAATTTTAACTATCTATTGATATTAAATAAAGCAAACCAACTTGTGCCTAGTTGACCACTGATCAAACCTTGCGAGCATAGCTAGCCGGATGAAAACGTAAACCCCGCTCAACCGAAGCAATATGCAGGTTTGTGTTATCTGGATAAAATGGCAAATTTCCCGCATTATACTCTCCCCCTTTCAGGATTCAGCCAACTGACTGCAACTTGAAAGTAACAGCTATACCCCATGGGTTGCGCGTTGCATTGCGGTGACAAGGAAACGAATTTTCCCAGTCAGCAAGAGGCAGCTTGAAAAACAACGGGTATATATGTCGGATTAAATCAGGATTAAGGATCTCATAATGTCAGATACCACCTTTCAAAAAACATTCACTCTGTACGGTATCAAAAATTGCGATACTGTGAAAAAAGCACGTCGTTGGTTGGAAGATCAAGAGATCCCATATCAATTCCATGACTATCGCGCTGACGGCTTATCACCTGATCTACTTCAGCTATTTATTGAACAGTTAGGCTGGGAATCTTTACTCAATACCCGTGGAACAACCTGGCGCAAACTAACCGATGAGCAAAAATCAGCCATCAATAATGCCGAAGCAGCCAAGGCTCTGATGCTGGAACAACCCGCTATCATTAAACGACCACTATTAGCGTCTCAAGAAGAAAACACATCGCAAAAAACAGGCAGTTACTTACTGGGCTTCAAAGCTGAACAGTACCAACAGTTTTTTTCACGTGATTCTATCCAATAGTTTCTAAAAGAAAGCTGACAAAACTACAGCTTGAAAACTGTAGAGAATTTCTCTTACAAATATACCCGGTAAATTTCAGGCTGCGTCTCCGCTGCAAAGAAACGCAGCCTGAAAGATGACAGGCAGAAAGATCTTCCAACTTAATAGGGGCGTATATAATGACTTGTCCAGTAATTGAATTAACCCAGCAATTAATTAAAAGGCCTTCCGTCAGCCCCGATGATCAGGGCTGTCAGGAGATTATGATCCAACGCCTGCAAAACGCTGGCTTTACCATTGAACGGATGCCTTTTGGTGATACCCTGAATTTCTGGGCCTACCATGGAACAGGAGCTACGTTTGCTCTGGCAGGCCATACCGATGTTGTCCCTGCCGGTGATATTTCAGAATGGCAAAGCCCGCCATTTGAACCAATCATTCGTGACGGAATGTTGTATGGCCGCGGGGCTGCGGATATGAAAGGCTCTCTGGCTGCCATGATTGTTGCAGCAGAACGCTTTGTTGCAGAAAACCCTAATCATCAGGGTCGCCTTGCTTTCTTAATTACTTCCGATGAGGAAGCCCACGCAATAAACGGTACTGTTAAAGTCGTTGAAGCTTTAATGGCTCGCCATGAGCGACTGGATTACTGTCTGGTGGGTGAGCCCTCCAGCCAAAAGCGCCTTGGCGATATGATCAAGAATGGTCGCCGGGGCTCTCTGACTGCAACTGTGACCATTCATGGTATTCAGGGGCATGTTGCTTATCCTCAATTTGCTGATAACCCAATTCATAATTCTCTCCCCTTCCTACAGGAACTCGTCAATACTAAATGGGATAATGGCAATGAGTTTTTCCCTGCAACGAGTATGCAAATAGTCAATATTAATGCGGGTACGGGAAGTAATAACGTCATACCGGGTAAATTAAAGGTTCAGTTTAACTTCCGTTTCAGTACCGAACTGACCGATACCGAGATCCGCCAACGAGTTGAAAACATGTTGAAGAAATATAATCTGAAGCATGATATTGAGTGGTGGTTATCCGGTCAGCCCTTCCTGACCTGTAAAGGGGAGCTGGTTGATGCAACAGTTGAAGCTATCAGCCATTATTGTGGATACCAGCCGGAACTATCGACCAGCGGCGGTACATCTGACGGGCGATTTATTGCCAGAACCGGGGCTCAGGTTGTAGAGTTGGGGCCTATTAACGCAACCATTCATAAAACCAATGAGTGCGTCAGCGTCTCTGACCTACAGGGATTAAGCCTTATTTATCAGCGTATCATGGAGCAATTATCAAATGATGTCGCCTGAAATGTTGACAGGTCTCTCGACAGAACACCTAGTGGCACTGTCGGGAGGCCACCATTTACAATTTGATGCAACTAAAGCCTTCCTTGCGATGCAACGGGATGCGGCCAATGCTGGCTTTAAATTACAACCAGCCAGCTCGTTTCGTGATTTTACCCGCCAACAGACTATCTGGAATGAGAAATGTCGTGGGCAACGCCCGGTACTGGATGCCGATAGTCAGCCTCTTGATATCAGCAAAATGACCGAAGGAGAAATCTGTGAAGCTATTCTACGCTGGTCTGCCTTGCCGGGAGCAAGTCGCCACCATTGGGGAACAGAACTGGATATCTATGATCCTTTCCTATTGCCTCAGGGTAAAAAGCTATTGCTGGAGCCATGGGAATATGAAGCGGGTGGTTATTTTGAGCCACTAACTGACTGGTTAACCGAAAATATGTCCCGCTATGACTTCTATCGTCCATTTACCCGTGACTGTGCACTGGGTGTAGCCTATGAACCGTGGCATATCAGCTATTGGCCTCTTTCTCATGAAGCAGAATGTCTATTTAATGAGCAAACTCTGTTAAATGCATGGCAGGATCGTGATATCGCCGGTATCGACTGGCTGACCGCTAACCTCTCCTATGTTTTTAAAAAATACGTTAAAACAGAAGGAGAATCATGCACTGGTTAACAGATTATTGGTGGATAGTCTTGCTGTTACTCGCTGGGGTTATTATTAACGCGATAAAAGAACTCAGCCGCCTCAATCCAAAAAAATTTTTGGATAACAAACCGGAAATTCCTCCTCATCGGGATCTTAATGCTTCATGGGATGACGAGGACGACTGGCCTCAGGCGAATGGTAAAAAGAGTGATCATCAAAAGGATGATCAGAAGAAATAACCCAATCTTTCCATTGTCTGGCAAGTATTTCATCAATATTTGCCAGAGCATGGGCCGTTTCTTCCCGCCAGCATTTCAACAATGCTTTACGCCCATTCAGTGATAAGTCATGCGCACATTGCTCAATCTCTATTTTTTGTTGAAGATGTTTCCTCAACGCCGGTAAAGCCAGATCACTTGCCAACAGCAAGCGTTGCAACGCAAAGTAAGAAGACGACAAGGAACGATGCGCAAATGCAAAACCAGCCAGCTCCCGCCAGTCATTTTCATTAAGCTGATTATCATTGTTATGCTCAACAGGCAGCGCAAAACCAGTCAACGACTCTAGCCAACTTGCATCACGGGATAACTGCTGCTGTGCAGCTCGGGCCAACCATTCCCCCTGTTCACTCAAGGGCAGAATCGCCATTGCAGCATAACAACCACTACTCGCTTCAAGGTGTGTTCCCATCCGCACTAACTGAAAACCACATTTTTTCCAAAGTGACCAGAGTTCAGCGGTATAACCAAAACTAACGGAAATGAAGTCCAGCTTTTGAGTTCGGGCTACCTGACACTGCTGAGTAATCAGACGCTGTGCAATCCCCATACGCCGGTATTGTGCCTGAACAGCAATGCGGCTGACTCTCTGTGAACGCATCACTGCTGCCTGCGGAAATCCTGCATGAGCAGCCAGAGACTGAGCTACCAGATTACCTCTCGGGCGACGACGACCAGCCCATATTTCATGTGCCAGTGCCGGAGATAACCCGCCTTCATTCACCATCCACAGAGCGCCAATCAATTGTGGATTAGCATTATCGGAACTGGACATGGCAGCAAGGAATGTCATTCCATTGCCATCCAGTAACCGACGTAAATCGAGGGGAGACGTACGATAATGTGCGCTTGCCAGTAATCCGTAAAACTGCCGCAATAACTGGGGCTGTTGTAACCACGTTGCCTGATTAATAGGCTGAAAAGACAAATTATTTTCAATATTAGGATCAGGTAATAACGATGAAAACAAATTGTTGTCATCAAATAGTAGAGCGTTATCCAGCCACTTTTCCAGCGGATCATTTTCAGACCAGCGCATTGGCGTTTTCAGCTCCCTAATCTGACAATCAGGCAAAGCAGCACAGAATTTCAATAAGAATCCACGTCCGGTGCCTTCGTAACCCTGCACTGTTGTGGTCATTAGTACACGTGGAAAGTGTCGAATCAACTCAGATAACTGCGGTGTCGGAATTGCTGCCGCTTCATCAATCAAAAGCCAGTCAGCACTGCTCTGTTGTGTGTCTGTATTTCCCTGTTCCCGACACGCATTCTCCCGGATAAATTTCAGTAAATTATCAACTGACCAGAATGGTATTTGCTGCGCGTCAGAAACTGTGGCGCTATTCTGAAGGCCATCTTCAAGCCTATTATTAAAAGATTCAGCATAGCGCCGAATGACTTCAGTTGTTATTTTTGCCGGAGCACATAACCAGCAGCTTCCCTGCCACTGACGAGCCAGCATTCCTGCAAGTGCAGACTTGCCTCGTCCGCGTGGCGCAGTAACTACCCAGACCCCTTGTGAAACCTGTAGCAATTGTTCAAGAATGAGTTGCTGGCCTGCTGTCGGATTTCCATCAGGAATCTTCCACGACGGAGTCTGAGGCAATAACGATGCCTGAAAAGGCTTGCCCTGCCGCCATAATAAACAATCAGAAGAATTGAGGAGCTGTTGTTGGATATGCTGAATAAAATAGGGGGTTGGGATTACACCAGCAGATTCATTCCAGCGAGCACTGTCTTCATCCAGTAAATCAACCCATTGTGACCAGACAGGAACGCGCATCACCAACAAACTTCCTGCTTTTAGAGTCCCCGCCAGTATTGCTAATGCTTCGGCATTAAAGCCACGGGTAGCATCAAAGACCCCGTGCAAAAATTCACGTCCCAGTAAACCAACTGCCTTTATCGGCTCAACATAGCCGGGAGTACCAGATGCTATTGTTATCCAGTCTCCCTGTAGCTGATTTTTCAGAGAGGCAACAATCTGTTCACTCCAATTATTTTCTCCGCTGAGCACCAGCAAACGACGCTGCCCTTGTCGTTGCATCTGCTCCTGCAACGTTTTCCATTCAAAATCCATTCCCGTCATGATTTTCCAATCACAATGGATAATATGCCTGCCGCAATTAATGGGCCAACCGGAACACCTTTAAACAAAGCAACACCGAGCACCGTGCCGACCAATAATCCGGCTACGGTCGATGGCTGATTTGACATCAGGGATACTCCCCTGCTTCCCAGCCATGACACAAGAACGCCGACAGCAATAGCAAGCAATGATTTCCAGTTTAGGAATGAACTGAATATATCCTGTGCAGATATTTTGCCACTTGCGATAGGAGCCATAACACCGATGGTGAGTATTAAGATCCCCAGAGTTAGACCATATTTTTCGACCCAGGGGAAAAATTGATTCAAAGGAGTGATTCGGACAACAAGCAAAAACAACATTGCCAATGTTACCGTCATGTTATGACTGATAATACCGAGCCCTGCCAGTACTAACAAAATGAGTAAGGTAGGATCAATGTGACTCATCATTTTCTGTTCCATATATACATCCTGATATAGAGCAGAATGATAACTTAATTATTAGACATGTAAGTAGAAATATTAATATCAGTGGAAATATAGTCAATGAATCACTATATTTTATAAAAAATAGTTGCGAATACGTAGTTAATCTTTCAAATTATCTTTCTGACAGATATTGATGCTTTTATAAGGTGAATGCGGAAAGGTCACGAGGCACTTCCTCGGCAACAGGAAGCGTTCATACAGGAAATATGAAAAAATCAGCACTTTTAATCACAATCAGTATGTTATTAACAGGTTGTACTACTCAATGGATACCAGCAAGGAGCAATCCAACACCTTTTCATGAAGCAGATTTGGAGTGTCAATCAAACGCTCTACAGCAATTCCCGGTGAAAAATGAAGTAGCCCAAACTTCTCACCTCAAAACCGTCAGAAATTCCTGTGGTAAAGATTGCACATATATGCAAAGCGTTCCTATGACTGAAAGTTATATCATTGACGTTAACGAAAGTTCCAGAAATCAGGTCTATAGTTTTTGTATGCAGCAAAAAGGCTGGAAGCAAAAAACAAATTACTGGCTGTAACCTGCCATAGCTGGGTATCCACCCTGAAAACATCTTCTTATGAAATCAAAGGTGCTCTAGTGTACAGAGCACCTTTGTTTTTTATACCCGCATGTTTGATACAAAATCAGCCATCATTCAAGCAAGGTAATCGTTTGCGTCATTAATCCAAAATAACGCCAATCCGGTGAGCTACCTCTTCGTACGCTTCAATTAAGCCACCAAGACTCTGGCGAAAACGATCTTTATCCATTTTATCCATTGTCTGCTTGTCCCACAGCCGGCTGCCATCTGGTGAAAATTCGTCACCTAGCACCACTTTCCCTTTAAACAGACCAAATTCCAGCTTAAAGTCCACCAAAATTAAACCGGCATCATCAAATAACTTACCCAAGACTTCATTCGCTTTATAGCTCAGGCGCTTCATTTCAGCTAAATGCTCTTTGCTAACCCAACCGAAAGTTTCGCAATAAGATTCATTCACCATCGGATCATGCTTATCATCATCTTTCAGAAACAAATCAAACAAAGGAGGATTCAGTAACATTCCTTCCTCCACGCCAAGACGCTTCACCAGCGAACCAGCCGCACGATTGCGGATAACACATTCAACCGGCACCATATCAAGCTTCTTAACCAGAGATTCATTATCTGACAGCAACTGTTCCAGTTGGGTGGGAATACCCGCTTCTTCCAGCTTACTCATAATAAAGTGGTTAAATTTATTGTTTACCATTCCCTTACGATCAAACTGTTCAATGCGTTCACCATCCAATGCTGATGTATCATTACGGAATTCCAGCACAAGCAAGTCAGGATTATCAGTGGCATACACTGTTTTTGCTTTTCCACGATACAACTCAGCTTTTTTCTGCATATTACACTCCAGAGATATGACATCTTTAAACGGACTATTAAACAAAAAATTTTACCTAAATATAAAGGGGCCGAAGCCCCTTTATATATTATTTAACTGTAGATTTGCTAAATGCTGCTTGTAGCACCTCTACCATTTGATCATTTTCAGACTGAGTCAGCGGTTTGCCTTTTTCGCTGATAAATTGCAGGCTGCTCCGGTTATCCAAATCACCCACCTGTAACTTATAGTTACCTTCGCTGATAGTTGGTGCTTCCACACCTAACGCTTTCCAGCCGGAAGAGGACAAACCTTTATAAGTAACCTCTATCGCACCAGTCGAACGGGTACGATCGTTCACCTGCATACCTATGCTTTCCAACGCGTAAGGCAGCCTATTCCAGATTACGTTATATGGTGCACGGACGATAATTTGTGGCAATCCTGTATTATCACCGCCACTTTGTACCGATAAAGCACCATCATTCTGCGTATTATGCTGCGCTGAAGCTTCTTTTTGATCGTTCAGATAACCTGTCAGCGCATTTAGCATCAAGGTGTTGTAACGCTGGATTTCCGACGGGGTGTTAACCGCTTTATCACCCTGTTCCAGACCTGCACCTGAAACTGTTAAAACAATTTGGTAGCCCTGCTGAACCACAGAAATGTGGTAACGAACCTTATAAGGAACATTTTCATCTGATCGAGGCCATAAAATCCAGTCAGTTGTCAATGTCTGGGCTGCGTCATCTTTCTGGCTAATCGGATAGCCTTTTTCAGCCAGAAAACTATTTACTTGTGACCACAATTTGCTGTACTCAGGGGTATTTTCAAGCAACAGCTTACTGCTTTGTACGCTATTTTCAACACGGGAACCCGCTAATAGCGCCACGGCCTGCAACGGTGGGCGTATATCAACCGATTTTCCGACATTCCCTTGTGGATCCACAGATGGAATATCATATTCACCATTTTGCAGAGGTAGGTTCATCCCAGCAGGAATATTCAATAACTTCAGAGGGGGGGTATCAAGATAAGATTCATCACCACTCACTTGATGTTTATAGCTCTGATCGCTGGAACAGGCTGCCAGCAAAACGACCAATGACAGGCCAGCAACCTTCATGACCTTCGATTTTTGCAATAATGTTGCCATTAAAATTCCCTAAATTTTACAGTAATTCAGCCATTTTCAAGGCATTCTCAACTGAAATTTGCCCTTCTTGCGTCAGCGGAACCATTGGCAGACGCAATGTGTCGCTGGCAATCAGTCCCAGTTTATGACATGCCCATTTAGCTGGTGCCGGGCTAGGTTCAACAAATAGTTTATGATGCAATTCCTGCAGGCTACTGTTCAGGCTACGCGCTTTCGCAAATTCACCACGAGAAGCCAACTGGCAAATTTGTGCCATTTCTGCTGCCGCTACATTCGCTGTTACAGAAATCGTTCCTTTTCCACCAAGATACATAAAGTCGAGAAAACTTGCATCATCACCACTTAGCAGAATAAAACTTTCATCATTAACCAGTTCTTGGATCTGGCTGACACGACTTAAGTTCCCCGTTGCTTCCTTGATTGCGACAATATTTTTCAGTTTCGCTAAACGTGCAACAGTCGGTGGCAGCAAATCACATCCGGTACGCGATGGTACATTATACAGAATTTGTGGTAAGTCGGTATTCTCAGCTATTGCTTTATAGTGCTGATACAAACCTTCCTGCGAAGGCTTATTATAATAAGGTGTCACAGACAGGCAACCAACAACACCTGTATTTTCAAAGCATCGGGTCAGCGATATTGCTTCCGCAGTAGCATTCGCGCCTGTTCCGGCAATAACAGGAATACGACCATCAGCTAATTCGAGTGTTGTCAGTACAACATCGACATGTTCATCATGGTTAAGCGTGGCACATTCCCCGGTTGTTCCGACAGAAACAATTGATGCCGTACCACTGGCAATATGGTAATCAATCAATTTTTTCAAACTGCTCTTATCAACCCGGCCAGTTGAATCCATCGGTGTGATTATCGCAACCATACTGCCTGTAAAATCGAAGTGACCACTCTCCATTACCATTTCCTCTACAATGAGTCTTACACTACAAATAAGAAAATCATGGTACTTTCTTGTCATAAGGAAGGAAACTCTTTGGCCCTATGATTTCGATGATTTTTGTTAATATCAAGTGTAGACAATTAAACAGAGATTATAATCGTGCTCCATCTCTTATAAATGCCATTGACCTTCTCTTGATCATTTTTTATGTTTAGTAGCGACATGTACCCGCAGCCATCGACCATAGATAAGGAAAATCGCTTTGCCGAAATCAAAACAACATTTTTTAGTGCTCACAGCTCTTGGTGTAGATCGCCCCGGGATCGTCAACACCATCACCCGCCTTGTTAATACATGCGGCGGCAATATTGAGGACAGCCGTCTGGCAATGTTTGGCGAAGAATTTACCTTTATTATGTTGCTGTCCGGTAGCTGGAACGCAATTACTCTGATTGAATCGACCCTGCCACAAAGAGCCGCTGAACTCGAATTACTTGTTGTAATGAAGCGTACCCGCAGTGGCGCGGCAAAAAAATTTCCCTCTACTATTTCAGTTCGGGTAGATGTGGATGATTCTCCCGGCATCGTCGAGCGTTTTACTAATCTGTTCACAACCCAGAATTTCAATATTGCTGAACTGGTTTCAAAAACGCACCCCTCTACTGAAAATATGCCTGCACGGCTGCAAATACAAATCACAGGCCATAATCCATTAGATGATAAAGGCGTTGTATTTAAAGAAACCTTTCAGCACCTATGTGCAGAGTTAAATGCTCAAGGCAGTATCAGTGTACAGGAAGTATTAGGTGACAATACGGTTGACTGGATAAAAACAAATAATGATAAAAAAGTGAAATAGATATTTTTGATTAACTGTATCTATAAAAAATAGAGAGAAAAAGCAATGTCTTATTCAATCGGTGTACTTGCTGGAATGGGACCAAGATCAACGGCACCTTTTATCGACATGCTCGTTAATGCATCCCAGTATCTTTATGGTGCAAAAAACGATATAGATTTTCCCAAAATGCACATCATCTCTTTACCAACTCCTTTTTATCCGGGGCAAGCTATTGATGATGTGAAAATGGTTCAAGCATTACAAACGGGTATTGCAGATTTAGTTAAAGCAGAAGTAAATCTGATTGTGATTCCCTGCAATATTGCGCACATATATTACAGTGAAATAGAAAAGGCCAGTATCGGTATACCTGTCTTACATATCGCTGATTGTGCACTCCAAAAAATAACACCTGATGACACAAAAATAGCAATCATTGGTACAGAACCCACAATTGAAGCCGGATTCTATCAGGCCCGTATTCAGGCTGTAGGGAAAGAACCTGTTTCATCGGCAGAATTGCGTAATCACACAACAAAACTGATTACGTTAATTAAAGAGAAAGGGTTTGAGCATGAAGAGGTTGTCGCTATCTGGGATACAATATTATCCTGTGCGCAGGCATTAAAGGTGCACGTATTACTGATTGCCTGTACTGATATCAGCCCCCTTATAAAAAACAAGAGAAACCAGTCACTGAAGATAGTGGACACAGCTTCCAGTCTGGCGGAAGCTACTATTCATTCATTTTATGAATTAAGGGGCAACCCGAAAGATTAAAAATATACATGTAGTGAACATATAAGAATATTAGTGTATAAAACCAGTTAGATAAAAACGACTAAACGGAGAATACGTGATGAGTCCATTGAAAGCCGGAGATAAGGCACCACAATTCAGCCTACCTGACCAAGATGGTGAAAACATTAACTTATCTGACTTCAAAGGTCAGCGTGTTTTAGTTTATTTCTACCCCAAAGCAATGACCCCGGGCTGTACTGTTCAGGCATGTGGTTTGCGCGATACGATGGATGAACTGGAAAAAATTAATGTTGTCGTATTAGGCATCAGTACAGATGCTCCCGAGAAATTATCCCGATTTGTCGAGAAAGAAATGCTAAATTTTACTCTGCTTTCCGATGTTAATCATCAAGTTGCCGAACAGTTTGGTGTTTGGGGTAGAAAACAGTTTATGGGCAAAGTCTATGATGGCATTCATCGCATCAGTTTTCTGATTGATCCTGCGGGTAATGTTGAACACGTTTTTGATAAATTCAAAACAAGCGATCATCATCAAGTTGTTCTGGATTATCTGCAACAGCATTCATCCTGAAATCTGATGTAGCTGGTAGCAAGTCAAGTAACACAGTCCTCCGTCTGACTGACGGAGGATGCCACAAACTCCTGTAGAATAAATTAGCTGTTTTTATGCCTTCCCTGCACGATCAGTGCAATCGCAGAAACTATATGAAGTAACGACATACGTATAATGTGGCTTGCCATCACAATACCTACATTAACCTTCATCGCCATAGCGGCAAATAACATTGCTTCCATACTGCCGGGCGCCCACGAAAGGATCAGCAAGTGCATTGGGTAATCCATCACCTGTGCCGTCACTGCTGCAACTAAAACTGTGATGGTCAGTGCGATAAATACAGATTGTATGGAAGACCAAATATTACTAATCAATGCTGAAAACGGAAACGCACTAAAATACAAACCAATCCTCATGCCCATTAACCCCATTGATAATAAACTGAGCAATTCAGGCAGCTTCAGTGTTACATCAGACAGATAGTGAACAGCGATAGCAACAACCAATGAAGTCAGCATATAGGGTGCCGGAATATGTAAACGCTCCAGCAAAACGCCGACGATATAACCTCCGGCGGCAATCAGGATCAACCAGCCAATAATGCCGGGTGTATAAGAAAAAGGTGCTGCTTCAATCACTGGAGGAGGATTTAATCCGGTAATAATCCCGGCAATAATAATCAAGACGACCAAACGAATGGCATGGGAGATAACAATTTTTTGTGGCGGGGTTTTGGAGTGTTCAGTCAGCACTAAGATCGCAGCCAACGCACCGGGAACAGCACCCAATACTGACTCTGTGCGTGTCCATCCCATTTTCCGGTGAAACCAAAAATAACCGACATTAAATTGCAGGATTAGGCAGATTAATAATGCGGGGAGCAGCATCAGGATATCCCGCCCCTCTTCCATCGGTAATCCTTTGACCATCAACCCGATAGAGCTTCCTAATACAATTTGGACCACAGTCAGGCTATGTTTTGGTGCTGTAAGTGATATTCTCAGCCGGGATGCAATAATAACAGCCGCCATTGCTCCAAACATATATGCCAGAGGTAGCCCCAGCAGTGACAAAACCCATCCTAAAAGCATGCAAGGTATAACACTTAACAGTGATTTCACCGCCACTCCTTAGTTCAGTCTGTTTATTTGAATTTTTATCGAAATTACTGCAATAATTTCAAATTACGGCGATAACTCTTCTGATTTATCTTCCGGCCAGACATTAATAACAGCTTTAATCAGCGTCGCCAATGGAATCGCGAAAAAAACGCCCCAAAAACCCCACAATCCGCCAAAAATAATGACGGAAATAATGATAATAAGCGGATGAAGATTAACTGCTTCTGAAAATAAAATAGGAACAAGCAGATTACCGTCTAATCCCTGAACAACCAGATAAGCAATAAATAGTGTCCAAAAATCTGCGCCTAATCCCCACTGAAATAGGGCCACTACAATGACAGGAATAGTCACTATTACCGTGCCTACATAGGGAATCAAAACAGATAAACCAACCAGAACAGCAAGTAACATGGAATAATGCAACTCAAAGAAAGCAAATACAGCATAAGTACAAATGGTTAAAATAACCATCTCCACAACTTTTCCCCGAATATAATTCGTAATCTGCTGATTCATCTCATGCCATAATTGCCCGGCTAAACCGTGATTACGCGGTAATATACGCTGGAATGCCGCTACCATTTTATTTTTATCTTTCAACAGGAAAAATACCATTAAAGGAACAATAATCAGATAAATAGAGAGCGTCATCAGGCCAATCAAAGACGCTACAGAAAATTTAAATACAGATTCTCCCGCTAAAGAAAATTTATTGCGCAGATTTTCGGCAAACATATCAATGATACCGACATCAACTAAAACAGGGTAACGAGAGGGAAAAGTCCGGGCGTATTCCTTAAAGCGATTAAGCATATTCGGCAAATCGGAAAACAGATTGAGTCCCTGTTGCCAGACTGTTGGGGCAACAATCAGGATAATCAATGCACTGATCCCCATAAAAATGGCTAATACGATTGTCACTGAAAGAGTACGACTACAACCCAGCTTTTCTAATTTTACCGTCGGCCATTCCAATAAATAAGCCAACACAATCGCAGCAAGAACAGGAGCTAAAATACCATTGAAAAAATAAATTATGCCAAAGCCAGCCAGCAAAATGAATGATAGTGCAGCAACTTGCGGATCAGCAAAACGGCGGCGATACCATTGCATGATCATATCCAACATAAACCAAACTCCTTAATAACAATACTTAATGACTATTTTACTAAAAGTGCTTACGGCTGATCGATTTTAAGTTAACCTTAGCTATCATACACGTATCCTGAAATTGATAGCTAACTGGGCACAGCATTTTATAAAAATCGTTTTATGAGAATCGCTCTATGAAAAAAACATCTACTAAACCCCTGATAGCGATACTGGTCAGTCTGACACTATTTGGCAATAGCCCTGCATACTCTGTACCTACTGACGAAACATTACCAGATATTGGTACAACCGCTGCATCCACTCTCAGTACCAATCAGGAAATAGAGATGGGTGACTTCTATATCCGTGAAATACGTGCTGGAACACCCTTGATTTATGATCCTCTATTAACACAATACATCAATAAATTAGGCCAGAGGCTCGTCAACCATGCTGATGCAGTGAAAACACCTTTTCACTTTTATATCGTCAATAATCCTAACATTAATGCGTATGCCTTTTTCGGTGGCAACGTTGTACTCCACTCTGCTCTGTTCCGTTACAGCCGAAATGAAAGCGAACTGGCTTCAGTTATGGCCCATGAAATATCTCATGTAACACAACGCCATTTGGCTCGTATGATGGAAGATACACAGCGAAAAGCACCACTGGCATGGGCCGGCACACTTGGATCTATCTTACTGCTAATGGCTAACCCTCAGGCAGGAATGGCAGCCCTGAGTGGTACTCTGGCTGGTTTTTCACAAGGTATGATCAGCTTTACTCGTGAAAATGAGCAGGAGGCAGATCGTATCGGTATGCGAATATTAAGCCGGGCTGGGTTTGATCCTTATGGAATGCCTAATTTTATGCAAACTTTGAGTGAGCGAACTTTACACAACTCAGAAATTCCAGAAATTTTATATACTCATCCACTGCCTGATAGCCGTTTAGCTGATGCCCGTAACAGAGCCAATCAATACCCGAAAAAATCTATTCCGGAATCACAGGAATATCTACTGGCCCGGGTACGAATTCTGACACTAGAATCCACACTTAGCTCAGCCTATATTGAAGATCTACTCAATAAGTACAGTCATGGAACGCCAAAAGAACAAATTTCGGCCTCTTATGGACGGGCTCTGCTACTGACTAAACAGAAAAAATATGCCGAAGCCAGAAAAGTGCTCGCCCCGTTATTGAATAACCAGCCAGATAATATCTGGTTTATTGATGCAATGACGGATATCGATATTGAACAAACACAATATGAGCAGGCGATTACCCGCTTACAGCAAGCATTACAGAAACACAAAAATAACTCTGTGCTGCAAATCAATCTTGCTAACGTATATATCGAAGCCAAACAGTATTCGAAAGCATCACAGCTGCTATTCCAATACACCTTCAGTCATCCGGATAGTTTAACTGGTTGGTCACTAATGGCCGAAGCAGCAAGCAAACAGGGGAAACGCAGTGAAGAACTGTCAGCTTACGCCGAAACCATGGCATTACAGGGTAAATTTGATATGGCAATCAATTATCTTAGTCAGGCCAGTGCATTAGCAAAACTGAACAGCTATGATCAGGCCCGTTACGATGCTCGTATCGACCAGTTACGCAAGCTGCAACAGCGCTATAGCCAATATAAGAAATGAGGTTCTTTTATATGCAACATGTTATTTTTTATCATAACCCCCGCTGTTCAAAAAGCAGGGAAACGCTGAAGTTAGTTCAGGAACTCGGTATTACACCAGAAGTTATTCATTATCTCGATACTCCCCCAACAGCAGAACAACTGGCTGTTTTACTGAAACAACTGGGGTTCGATGATGCCCGCCAATTAATGCGAACAAAAGAAGAATTGTATAAAGAACTAGAGCTTGGTAATAGTGAACTCACGCAAGAAGCCTTACTTCAGGCAATGGCTGATAATCCTAAGCTCATAGAGCGCCCGATTGTTGTTGCAGGAGATAAAGCACGTTTAGGGCGACCACCAGAACAGGTCAAAGAGATTTTGGGCAATTAATCATTAAAAAAGTGATAGGGAAGTCTACTTTGTACCTCTATCACTTTTTTCTGATCTGGCGTATTAAAGATCAAGAATATCTTTTACGAATGGGATAGTGAGTTTACGTTGTGCCACAATAGAAGCGCGGTCAAGCTCATCCAACGTTCTGAATAGCGTTTGCATTTCTCTGTCAAGCCGCTTTAACACAAAACGCCCCACATCTTCAGGTAATTCAAATCCCCGTAACTTAGCTCGTAATTGTAATGCCTGAATTTTTTCATCATCAGACAAAGGCTGCAATTTATAGATCTGCCCCCAATCAAGCCGGGATGCCAAATCTGGCAATGTTAAATTAATTTGCCGGGGTGGGCGATCTCCGGTGATCAACAGACAGGTTTTGCCAATCTCTACAATTCGGTTATAAAGATTAAAAATAGCCATTTCCCATACCGGATCACCTGCGATACATTCAACATTGTCAATACACACCAATGATAAATGTTCCATACCATCAAGAACTTCCGGAACAAAATATGCACGTTTATCGAGTGGCACGTATCCGACAGCCTCTCCTTGCTGGGACAGTTCGGCACAGGCTGCGTGGAGCAAATGACTCTTGCCCCCGCCATCGCGGGACCAAAAATAGATATAACTGCCATGTGACTGACTAATAGCCAATTTTATTGCGGCTAATAAAGAAGAATTCTCACCTGCAAAAAAACTGGCGAATGTTTCATCATCTGGCAAATATAAGGGCAATGAAAGCTGCGCCGGTGTATTCAGAAGCACCTCAAACAGAATGGATAACGAACAGCATTAAGTTTACCATAGAAACCAAGTTTACCACAAAAAACGATAGCAAATGAAATGAATACTTAGTTTAAGATGGTAGCTGTCGTTGACACTCGCTTTTTCATGAAAAAAGAAAAATAAAGCAAAGAAATAGTAAAAATTTATTTTTAATAAAAATTATCATTGACATATATTCAATATTATTCCTTTCTTTCGCTTCAGAACATTATTTATACTGAACACCACAAAATACTCTTTGTCGAAACTGTGTTTAAAATCACCATTGATTATGACATATCCGAAATGAATAATATGACCTATACTGAACTCCATGAGCATTAAAAATAACAATCAAGATAGAAAATAGCAAAACTTAAAAATATCAGATAACAAACTGAGAATTATCTGTTAATTAATAATAATTATCTTTCTTTATCAGACTGCGAAATGATCAGAGCACTCGCTTCTTTCAAGACCTCAATAATTTCACCTTTATCTAAATCACCCTCAATAGATATGGAGCTACCATCATTTTTAGTGATAGATATTTTTAGATTACGCTCACCACCTAAAAGAGCAATTAATGATTTTCTTAAACCATCAAGATACCTTAAATTATCTTTAATAAACGTGAGCGTCCGCTTAGCTATATTGAGTGTTTTCAAATCCGAGCCGATTGAATTAACTTCTATATTAAATTTTTTAAGCTCTGTATAAAATTCTTTTTCCAATGATTTATCTATATATAGAGTAATATTATTTATGCTTTCCATTTTATCCCTCAATATTTTTCATCTTTGAGTGTTTGTACTTACAAGTATAGTAAAAGATTATGACAAAAAGATAGCAAATCGATAAGTAGGAATGAGGTGAAATTAAGCAACTATAGGGATATCAAGAGAAATTAGCCAATATTTTCCTAATAAAAAAATAAGAGAAAGAGTTCGTTGAAAAACCCTTTCTCTTAAAGGAAAATCCATACAAATTATTTTATGATTTCACTCGCTTTTTTATCATCGCTGAGTGATTCCACAGAAGAACTAATATACGGTTCATCCGGGCGAATGATACTAATCAACTTGAAAATCAGACTCATACCAATACCAACTACCGTTGCCAGTGCCATACCTTTCAGCTCTGCTGCACCAATTTGGATTTTCGCACCACTCACGCCGATAATCAGAATGACAGAAGTCAGAATCAGGTTCTGAGCTTTGCTGTAATCTACTTTTGAATCAATCAGTACCCGTATACCAGATGCACCGATCACACCATACAGTAATAAAGATACGCCTCCCATTACCGGAACCGGAATTATCTGGATCGCGGCCGCCAGTTTACCGACACAAGAAAGTAAAATCGCCAGAATCGCTGCTCCGCCAATGACCCATGTGCTGTATACGCGAGTCAGAGCCATTACACCAATGTTTTCGCCATAAGTGGTATTTGGTGTTGAGCCAAAGAACCCTGAAATAATCGTTGAAAAACCGTTGGCAAACATCGAACGGTGCAATCCCGGATTTTTCAGCAGATCTTTTTGCACTATATTGGCTGTTACGACCAAATGACCAACATGCTCCGCAATGACAACCAGTGCCGCAGGCAAAATCGTCATAATAGCAAACCACTCAAAACGCGGAGTGTAAAAAGTCGGCAATGCAAACCATGGCGCTTCACGCACTGGTGTAAAATCCACGACTCCCATAAAAAAGGATAGTGTATAACCCACCAGCACCCCAATCAGGATTGGAATGATCGCCATAAAACCGCGGAACATGACTGAACCCAATATTGTCACAGCCAGTGTAACCATTGAAATGATCAGATTCGTCGTATTAACATCCGTTCCCGCAGCAGGACGTAGCCCGGCCATATCAGCGGCAACCCCTGCCAGCTCCAGACCGATCACTGCAACAATAGCTCCCATTGCAGCAGGAGGAAACATCACATTAAGCCAGCCTCTTCCCGCGATTTTAATAATCAGGGAAACCAGACAGAACAGCAATCCACAGACAATAAATCCGCCCAGTGCCAGTTCATACCCTAAAGGCAACAACAATAATACAGGAGATATAAAGGCAAAACTGGATCCTAAATAAGCCGGGATCCTTCCTTTACAAATAAACAGATAAAACAGTGTTCCAATACCATTAAACAATAAAATTGTGGCGGGATTAATTTTAAACAGAATGGGAACCAGAACTGTCGCCCCAAACATCGCAAATAAATGTTGCAAACTTAACGGAATGGTCTGTCTTAACGGTGGCCTTTCATCTACCCCAATAGTCCGACGGGTCACTATCTATGTCCTCTATGTTTTACTAGGAACCAAAAAAAAGCCGACTTTTCAGCCGGCTAAAAATATTATTTTGTACCAAATATCTTATCGCCTGCATCCCCCAGGCCAGGAACAATATATCCATGCTCATTAAGGCACTCATCAATTGATGCAGTATATAATTCAACATCAGGATGTGCTTTTTCCAAAGCGGCAACCCCTTCTGGAGCAGCAACCAGAACCAAAACCTTAATAACAGGGCATCCTGCTTTTTTCAGCAAATCAATGGTGGCAATCATAGAGCCACCTGTTGCCAGCATCGGATCAACAATCAACGCCATACGCTCATTGATATCAGAAACCAGTTTCTGAAAATAAGGTACAGGTTCAAAGGTTTTTTCATCACGATAAACACCGACAACACTGATGCGAGCGCTCGGAATATTTTCCAGAACACCATCCATCATTCCCAGACCTGCACGCAGGATAGGCACAACAGTAATTTTCTTCCCTTTAATCTGGTCTATTTCTACCGGACCACACCATCCCTCGATGGTCACTTTCTCAGTTTCTAAATCAGCAGTTGCTTCATATGTCAGAAGACTTCCCACCTCTGAAGCCAGTTCACGAAAGCGCTTAGTGCTTATATCATGATCACGCATCAGGCCCAGTTTATGTTTAACGAGTGGGTGTTTAACCTCAACGATCTTCATGGGTTTCTCCTACTGTATATAGCCGGCAGATAAAAAAATAATACTCAAATAACACGCTAGAACCCCATTATATCTCGCTATTGAGCTGAATTTATGTCCATTTATATTTTGTTTATTTTTGTGCATTTAAGGGTATTTTAAGCTATTTTAGGATTATCAGCACCCCTAATAGCACCCCTTAATATCGTAAAAATACAAATTGGAGAGCATTAAAGATGGCTTACTATAGCATAGAAAAGCGCTCACGTGCAGATGGCACCACCCGTTATCGCTGTACTGTGGGCGTTAAATCCGGCGGTAAATATATTTACAGAGAGAATCGTACATTCGGAAAGCAAGCTCACGCTAAAACTTGGGGTGCTATGCGGGTAGTTGAATTGGAACAGAACGGGATACCTTCGAACAATGAGGACGAAAGTTTAACCCTGGGTGACTTGCTGCACAGGTATATTAATGATCCTAATCTGGGCATGAAGGCAGGAAGAACCAAGAAGGGTATATTGAATGCATTATTAAATAGTGAATTAGCAAAACTTACTCTAACTGAACTCTCGACCAGTCACATTATTGAGCATTGCAAACAACGGCGTTCCAAAGGTATTACTCCTGCCACTATTAATCTGGATATCGCCTATTTATCCTCAGCCTTTAAATCAGCTAAACCCATCTATGATATAGACTACACCTCAAATCCATCACATGAAGCCCGCCCTCTGTTAACGCAAATGGGATTGATCTGTAAAAGCCAGCGACGCAGCAGAAGGCCAGAACGTGAGGAACTGGAAAGAATAATGGAGGTGCTACGTAGAAAAGGGAATCATTGGACAAGCAATATTCCTTACGAAGATATCTTAAATTTCTCAATACTTTCTTGTATGCGCATT
>NZ_CAWNQF010000078.1:85836-242581 GCF_963876465.1 Xenorhabdus sp. KK7.4 | reverse complement strand
CTAAATTCATATTCAACATATTTGTTTTCTCCTTTTAATAGGACGCCAAAAGCCAGTAGTGGAATACTGGCTTTTTTATTTGGTTTAATTGTGAAAAAACATGCAAAACGACCGATGCAAAATAATTGCATCGGTTAATTGTGGTATTTTAGATTTTGGGATAAGTAAAGATTAGCGTTTCCGCTTAAGTTATATAATTATTAATCCGTGTTATAATTTAAATATGAAAAATATAATGAGCGCATTACGCTAGGATGGCTTGTGCTTTTTCAGCACTGCGATATTAAAGAACGAAGACTCCCCACACGGGCGGGGCATTAATTGTAATTAGCCAGTCTTTCTTAGAAGATTACTTGCTCAAAGAAAACCTAGAGAATTCCGGCATAGTATGTACTTTGTCAGCACACCCAAATTGTTCAAAGAGCGATATTCAATCGATATAAGCTAGCACACGCGAAGATAATATTCCACCAGCAAAAAAGCAATTAAGCGACGGAGTGAACACCGATGAAATATTTAAAAAGTTTTGCAGCATTAGCATTATCAGTACCTATGATGGCATTTTCTGCATCTCCTATTATTTGTAAAAACGAATCCACAGGTAACACCAGTACATCTATCTGGCCTTCACTTTATTTATCAGATCCGAATACTCTTTGTTTTGATGTTAAAGGGTGGCCAGAATTTTCTGGTACCAATTGCGTTAAAAATGGAAAAAGCGCGAAATGGACTGGACTTGTTATTGTCTGGGAAGACGGGGAATCACAAGGTCGGGATTCTACCGATTTCCGTGTAATAAATCCTGTGGTCACAAATGAAAACATACAATATCGCATAGAGTGGTCTCGTGGGGGCGAGTGGCGCACTATGCAGAACGTAGCCATCAACCGGCTTACTGGTGGTGCCGTGAGCTACTTTGTCACTGAGCATGGTGGAGAAAACTACCAATGTAAGGTTGTAAAAAAAGCAATTTAAGTCAATTGGGTATGAAATTTACTTATCTTAAGCAATTAATGTAAACCACCCTAGATAGTAATCACAATAAGCCCCGTTACGCTCCCGGCCTTCATCATCCACCCAGCGTCTCCCCTTACGCTTAACTACAAACTCAGCACCGTATTGCTTGAGTAGCCGCTCAGAAGTTTTCTGCATTCTGGAATAAAACTTTGCCACGCTTACCCCCGAAATACTTGAAATGTCATACCGCTATCAGATAGAAAATCACGCAATAGAGAATTAAACCAAGCCATATTCGGTGTGCCGGAGTTAGTACCCTCTCGGTAGGTTACTGATACAGCCCCACTGACAGCCTCAGACAGGACTTCGCCACCAACCGTGGTAAGATCATATTCAAGCGAGTCAATCGCCAAACGGCATTGTGCCTGTATTAATTGCACCGGGATTCCATAACTCGGCAATAACTCGCCATCGGCATAAATACCTTTTCTCGGAAAGGCCAATGGCTGCCCCAATATTGATTTCTGCCCTTTCCATTGTCGTGTGGATAGATAGTCCATCGCCTGAAACAAAAGGGCTGGCAGGTTGCTATCATCCGATAAATGGTAACCACGCTGAACAGCAAACCGCTTTAAATCCTCGGCACTGGCGTAGCTATTAAACGTTGGCGAGTTTTTATCTGAATCAATCATGCTCACCTCAAAATAAAGGGGCAATTAAGCCCCTTACGATTACTTATTGTCGACCGTAGTCGTTGCTGTGGTATCTTTACCAAACGTCACCATAACACCGGCAGTATCCTTAATGCTGGTTACAATTTGCTTCCAGTTGGATTTAGCCCCCAGCTGATCATTTGTCGGTGATTTGATGCTATCTTTCGCCCATTGATAACCGAAGCAGGCAAGCCAAATAAAGTCGCCATCGTTGCTTGTATGCGTAAATTACTGGTCATTCTCAATGCAATGATAAAAACAAATAAACCATGGGATGAATCGTTCCATACAGTTTAAAGTGAAAGACAGTTGCTCATTAATGTGAATTATCATCATTGTTTTTGCCTCATTCAGAATAAATAACTGGTCTGATTTATATAACCCGTACTTTTTTAGTCGGGACGATATAAAGTTCTGCATAAGTCACGCGTCACCCCCCTAAATATGGGCAAAGTCCGATAATCGGACTTTGGTCATTTAACTACATAGCTATCACTACTCTGTGAATCATGATGGCAATGTAAGCCGTCTCTCCGGCTGTCACATCACTTTGCCTGCCTACAGCGGATGTTGCTGATAATGACCTGTTATTCTCAGGGGCATGGGTTATTTTTGATTCTGTCAGTACGCTCGACATGTCATAGCTAATACCGACAGACGGCGATAACCCGGCGCAAAGGGATATCGGTATCGATACACCTGAAGAGGTGCGCACAAAACAGAAGAGTTAAAACAAGGGATTAAGTCGCTTTGCCCAGCCCCTTGATCTCAATCAACATATTGAAATACAACGAGTTTATGGCTTTTGTCCAGCACATACATTAACCATAGAGATATCTCTACAGTCGAAAATAAAAATGCCACCAGTCCGTATGCGTTGGGTACGCGATGAGAACGAAGTGGCAGCATGAGTTATCTGTATTCCTTTAACCGCTCAGGGAATGGGTAAAGAAATATTGACTTTAATTTCATGCGTTAATCAATTGTTAAGAATTATTCGCTTGTTGTTACGGTGTGATGGGTTTATTAGATTTACCAGTTTTTGTGATGATAACGTTGTAAACGATGCGGAGAATAACTATGAAAAAGTATCTTCTTCTTTGCCTAGTTGCAGGCACTGCGCTTTTAGCACCCATGCAGACCTACGCTTCGATTTGCGAGTATATGAATGGTAGTGATTGGGCTAGCTGTATGACTTCATGCATAGCACTTTACCATGATTACGGTACTTGCCTATCTTTATAATAACTTCCGATAGGACGGTAGTGCTTACACCGTCCTCTCACCCACACTGCGTCCTAACATACTCCTACAACCCCAGAATCATTTGTTCTGGGGTGATATACTCTCCGCTCTCTGATTCCATAACTTGATTACTTCCGTCTCAGCTTCGCCGAAATCATCAAACCATCCAATCTCAGGCCCACGGGCATCACAGCTATAGCAATCAACTCATCCTATATAATTCTTATCATCAAAATCAAAACGATGGTCAGGGGCTAAATTATCACTGCCACAAAACGAGCACGACTTAAGTTGATTGCTCATTAGTCTTTTCCCCTGCATTCAGCCTTAACATAATCCTGCAAATATCTCAGTTTTGCCCGGTCGTTGATGATGCCTTCTCGGATATCGAGAACAGCTTGTCCAGTTTATCTACTGAGTTCGACGGTGGTTGCATTGACCACGCTGCCGGAGGAAGTGATTTCAGACACAGGACAGGTGGCTGGGATGCGCAGCTTGCGACGACCAGCGGCAACATCAGCCCGAAGAGTGTTGATTTCAGTCTTAGCATTGGCGAGTTCCTGAGTATGTTTGCTGTCTAACTCATGCAGCATATCAATGTGCGTGTTTTGGTAGTTGATTCGATCGGTCAGTTGCTGGATTTCAGTTAGCTGGTCGCTATTGATACCGAGCTGTTTCCTATACCCAGAGCGATAGAGGTAAGCCGCACCGGAGGCAATAATCAGCGCAATAACCACGCCATAGGTAAAATTGAGTCTCATGACAAAAACATCTGGCGCTCAGATGCCCTACGCTTAGTCAGACCGTTCATCACCTTACCCGCTGCCTTATTCCATCTCTGGAATTCATCGGCTGCACCTTGATAGTCACCGGCATTGAGCTTCTTCAGTAAGGTAGAACGGACAAAGTTACCCGCACCACAATTGAAGATGAACGAGCACAGGGCATCAAACTGTCCCTGACTCAGTGATACCTTTACGGCTGATTCAAGGGTAATGTAAATAGGCTTAAGATCATCATGCAGGAATGCGTCGGCCTGCTGCTCGGTGATCACTTGTCCCGGCTTGACGTCTTTTGTGTGACCGTAGCCAATCGTCCACGGAATACCACCCGTAGCCGGATCGGGATAGGCTTTCAGTTTCAGGCCTTCATATTGTTTGATGAAGCTCAATCCGTTTTCGCTGATTTTCATCTGTGCACCCCGAACTTGTTTTTGAAGAAAGTAAAGACCGCATCAAGAATTGACCCAATCTTCTTAGTGCCCAAAAAGCCAATCAGGACACCGAAGAACTGAGCGAGACTCAGTGGGAGTTGTGCATATTCCAGCGCGTTAATAATCCCCACACTGATTGCCGCACAGATAAAGGCTTCGACTAATGAGGCTTTCCAGCCTGAGCCATCCCTTTTCTCCCGGGCAAATGCTGTCGAGGCAGCCAGCAACATACCACCCAGAAAAGGGGCATTGATAATTAACCAGTCCCAGACATGCGCCCAGAACTCCGTGTTTTTTCAGTTATACGCATATTTCCACCCCATCAGAACAATGGGCGTCCGTGGGGTGAGTCTATGGTCGCTATATGAACGCATCCCGTTTGCAAGACAAAAATCATGTTGACATCGACGGTAGGTTGCAGCTCTATATCCGGCCTTATTGCAGACAATACTGCGGGCCTCGATGTAATCCGCTGACTGGCTCCTCATTCCTCCGACGAGCTTCACGCTCTGGCGACCATACAGGTTTAGCAAATCAAGGTTTTACCTGTCTTTGTCATCATGATTATTGCCTCAGCAATCTTTCTGCATTCAGCTTTGTCATTACATATTGAGATTAATCAGTGTCCGGTTTTAATTAAGAGGTCTGACACTGACGTAATCTTTTTGGTAATCCCGCTGATGGGCGACCAGAGCCCAAACAGTACGAGCCAGTTTATTGGCCATTCCCACTATAGCCACGCAGGTCGGCCGTCGTTTTTTGAGTTCAGTCACCCATGGTAAGGGCGTTTTTGTGGTTAAGGTGGCGACCCTTGCTCCATGGATAAACAGCGTTCTCAGATAGGTATCTCCCCGTTTACTAATCCCCAGTAATTTGACCCGGCCTCCCGTCCCCGTCTGTTTCGGCACCCATCCCAGATAGGCCGAAAACTCTCTGCCCGACCGGAACGCTCTGGGATCGCCCATCGTGGCAATGGCGGCGGTCGCAATCAGCACACCAACACCGGGTATTTTCATAATCCGCTGGCAATCAGCATTCTGTTTTGCCCACGCTATGAGTTGTTTTTCCACCTGTTCAATTTGTTCATCGATTTCGTTCAAGCGGTAGTATTGTTCTTCAAGAAGACTGAGCAGGAAAGGGGCCAGTTTTTCCCTTAGCCGCTCCAGTACTTCCGGCATCGCTTTATCCAATGAAGCTCTGCCCTTATGCACAGTTTCACCGAACTCCAGTAGCAAACCATGCAGCGCATTGATTTGCGCGGTTCTGAATTTCACTAATTGGTAACGCATCCTATGTAACGACAAAATAGCCTGTTGTTCTTCGTTTTTGACGGCAACCGATTTACCGGGTTGCTGAACTGCCTGCCATATGGCTCGGGCATCCTGAACATCATTCTTATTTCCCATCCGGAATGCCCTGACGAACCGCGCCTGAAGCAAACGCACTTCATGCCCCAGTTTTCTCAATTCCCGTGCCCAGTAGTGAGCACCGCCACATGCTTCCATGCCAATCAGACTAGACTCGCGGTTACTAAAGAACGTTAAAAAATCCTGCCGCCGCAGCTGCCTATCAATAACTTCACCTGTGTATTCATCGACAAAATGAATTTGCATCAAATGTTTTGCAATATCGACGCCAAAAGGAGTAAATTTCATGAGTGGTTCCTCCAGTCATCAGGGAGCAACAGGCTCCCGCTTTTAGGCACTATAAGGCCGGAAATCTGTGAGGAACCACGCCTCATCTCTCAATTCCAGCACTGTGTCACAGGCTCAGTGGTTGGGATGCGTTCATTACATTCCTGTGAGTTGTAGTGAATAGGATACCAGCCGCAATAGGAGATACTGAGGTTATGAAAGTGATTGCGGTGGCAAATTTGGAATACCCTACGTTAAATAAAGGGTATTAATTTTAGTCATCACTAGCATACCAATCACTTTCCGCTATCTGGCATTCGAGGGAAAAAATTTCATCTTGGTAATTTGCAATGACCTGTTTTATTACGTTTTTTTGTTCAAGTGTTAATGAATCCCAGATTGCAATGATGGGTTCATTTTGGTGAGAGTGCTCTAGCTCAATAAAAAGTTCTTGGATAATAGATGTCTTGGGGATCTGTGTTGCCGCTCTTTCGGATGAATTAACCCCTATAGATAAACGAGTGATACCGTTATCATCAGTAATGACAATTTTTTCTTTAGATAAACGCATACCACCCTCACAAGGACACATAATGAATTATCAAATATTTTCAACTCTATTTCAGGATACACATACGCCCAATGCTTGGATTAATCTAGCTGAAAATACATCACCTATGGTTACTGTCTTAACGACGCATTTATTATGTGAAGGCTTCTTAGAAGCTTATATTTGTTCAAAAGTAAACATTCCTGATTTGTTTTCTGATACTCCAGAAGCTGGAAAAGTGAAGTTTAAAATGCAATTTAGTAGTAAGCTAAAATTCGCTCAGCGTTTAGGGCTTCCATTGGATGCCTATAAGGCTATTGATATTTTGAATAATATTCGCAATGAATTTGCTCATCGTTTACTTCAAGCTGAAATTAGTAACGAAAAAATTAATCAAATAGCTGCCAATGTGAATAAAATTCATTGTTATGAAAATCAGCATGCGCTTGAAGAAGAGAAATTTGAATACACTAGCGAGGATGGGCAGACCACTCACATATACGCTTTTAATGATCCACAAACACCTAATGCAATGAAACTCATTATTGCCTATGGTTCATTAATTACTCGCTTAATCCAATTAGTTAAAGATAAATACAAAAAATAATATGATTGGTGCCCGTGATTACTGGGTGCCATATTAATCCTTATACGTTCCCTAAAAACAAAAAGGCCGCATTAAGCAGCCTTGAATTCAAAGTGTAGATTTATTCCCAGTTAATATACAGGCGTTTGGTTACACCTGTCTGCTTCAATACAGCTCCCAACTCATATGCCCCAGGGCTGGTATATAAGCCGCTAACACTGTTTTTTGGCGGACTCCCTGGATCGTTAGGATCTTCAGTATTATTACCAAGATTATAAGTTACTCCATCAACTGTTACATAAAGAGTTTTATTATAAAATAGATTATATACCTGCTGAAAATGCCCATCATAAGAAAATGTAAGCCATGTAATTGCAGATGTATTACTCACTTTAGATGAAAACTCTGACCAGTCGAACTCTGTAGTTTTCACAATATCAATAGGGGTATTATTTTCTATTACAATTAAAGATCCAAAAGATGATACTCCATTATTACCATTTGAATATGTGTCATCTTGATAACCCCACCAATGTGCCCATGTATCAGTATCTGGATCCCACCGGGCCATTCCTAAAGTAATATCAATAGTCAGCATATTTTTTATTTCAGACATAAACACCTCACTTTATTATTCGTTAAAGGTCATTTCATCCTACTGCTAACTAGCCAGTTAATATTACTGAGGTCAGGTTCCTATCTCAATTGAATAGCCTGTAACAGAATCAATACGCCTTAAAATAAGGTGGCGCATTATAAAGTTTGCCTGTTAGTCGAGTGCGTGATTCAGTGAGGTGTATATTTGAAGTTTGGTGCTGACAGTGCCCCCTAAATTATTAATGAAGCTTATTTTGACTGTCATAAATTCACAACATTATAATCACACTGTATGTAATGATACACAAGCATTCCTAACATTTAGAATGTCAGATTATTAACTCAAAAAGGTTACAAAATTGAATATTAAAATAAGGCTGTTAATTATATTTATCTTAGGGGTAGGGTTCAATATTTACGGTATAACTCATTTTACATCCGAAAAAGAAATCACCCGAATTCCAAGAATTCTTTACCCACTGTATGAAAATTTCGGTAGTGCTGGGTTAGGCTCAGCCCTGATTATTGGCGGGTTATTCATAATGTTTTATGCCATCTTCACATACAGGAAAATGAAGTAATTTAACTAAAATTCAAAATTGAGCACCTCAAATATTGGGGTGCTTTTGTGCCTTATAAGCAAAAACCCCGCACTGAGCGAGGTCTGAAATTAATAAGCTGTGTGACATTGCTATCACTCTTATCACAATAGCAGCATTTTTACGTACATAAAGCTATTTTTAGAAGTTACTGCATAATTGATGGGTGCTAATATTCTGCGGTACTAACTGGACGCATTTATCCATTTCCAGTGCGACATCCAGCATCATTAACATACCTTCAATAACACCTTCGGCCTTTTGAAGCTTCTTTAGCCCACTCACAAACAGACTTTACGGTAATCCTATTTTTGTAGTTCAACCACTTTACGAAAACGCCTTCGAGCTTGCAGAGCAAATCATAAAAAAAGTGGAGGCAAGCCGTGACTGAGGAACACCGCCAGATGGTGGACATCCACGACGAACTAGTCAGAACGGTAGTCCGCATTGACGACGGCAGGGATTGGGGGCAGCGCATTATCCATACCATGAGACGTAACTTTTACATTCATGAGGGCATCTGCCCTCCTCTTCCACCAGCACCCAAAGTGTCGGTAGTGAAGATAACACCAGCGAATAAAAAGCATAACAAACGGGGTAAAAAATAATGATAAGCATCGATAATGCACAGAATGACATTGGCTTACCCGGACAAATCGACGACGGGCGTGAGTGGGCAGATTGGTTATTGAAGAAGGCGGAAGAGTCAAACGCGAGCAGTAAAAATGAAATGACGATGGGAATAGATGAGCTACTTGAGAACGAAAAGGCGTTGCATATCGTAGCTAAATCTCTTGGATACTCAAAGGCGCAATTTATTGAAGAATTACAGCAAGCGCAATCGGAGGAGCTTCAATATATTAAATTCGAAAGTGAAGAGGCGAGCAATGTTCAATAACTCATTCCACCTGACTCAGATTATTGCCTCAGTCTGGGGTGATCCGTCTGATATCACTGATGTAGTCTGGCATTCTGGATACCGCAAGCCGGAACGGGAAGCAAAAGAAATAGCCCAGCTCACTATCGACATTATGGAGGGGGTACCCGATGGGGTGCCCTACTCCGCAAGACCGAAGAATTTGAACGATATCCTCATGGCGGAACTGAACAACATTATTTTCGATGCAACGTGGAGTGATAAGGCAACACCGGCGAGTGTGGCGAGGGTGATATTGGAGAGCGGGTATCAGAAAGGAGAGGAAAAATGAATCAGTCACCTTACATTAAAACTCAGGAACTGGCAGAACGATATGGAGTGAAACCACACACTATAAGATTATGGTGCGGTAATGGGAAGCAACGTCGAGAAGGCTTCCCAAAACCCAAGTTTAAATCCAATCAGCTTAATTTTCTGCGGCAGGATATTCTTGATTGGGAGGACGGGAAACAATTTTAGTCAGTTTATCCCACCAGCGTTCATAGGCTTCTCTCTGCTCATTTAGGTAGGTGTGCTTATCGTACACCTGCCAAATTCCCGGCAATTTATGACCCAGCATGATTTCAGCGACATGGGGTGACGTTAATTCAGATATCTCAGTACGCATGGTTCTACGTAAGTCATGAATTGAAAAAGATTTAAAATTAGGAAACTGAAGAGATATTTTTTTGTTTAGGGTGGTGACTAGGCTTACGTGCCCTCCAACGGGTAAAAATGGATTGCCATTTTCCACAACAAATAAATATTCGCTCCTGCCGTTTAATCTCTTGGCTTGCTCAATTAACTCTTTAGCCGCCGGAATGATAGGTCTAATGATGTTTTTTTTAGATTTCCTTCCTGTCTTGTGGTTTTTAGGGGGAATAATCCAAATATCTTTTTCATAATCAAAGTCGTTCACTTTGGCTTTTAGTAGTTCACCGATGCGACAACCAAATAAAAGGCATAATTTTATTATTAGTGCATTTCGTGGGTTATACCCGGGAGTGTTAATCACCTGAAAGAGAATAGCCAGCTCTTCTTCGTTTAAGATCCGCTCTCTTATCTCACTATCAACATCTATATTTTTTCCAACTAAATCACTTCGTTCCACATCAGATAACAGGGAGAAATTGGTTATCCCCCGTCGAATCGCCCATTTATGCGCAACTTTGGCATATGTTAATACTCGGGCACCTGTTGTTGGTGCTTGCTTGATAGTCTCTTCAATTAAAGAAAGCCAGACGTGAAGTGTTACCTCGTCATGGGGGAAATCCCCAATTTTTGGAAAAACGTAAATTTCAAAAGAGCGCAAAATCTCATTTGCTTTTACCTTCGAGCCTTGCATGGTTGCCACCCACCATTCCCTAATGAGCGTTTCCACAGTGACTGCGTTTAAGGCGTATTCTTTGCGAACACGCTTGACTATTTTTGGATTGCGATTCTGTTCCAATTCCCCGCGATAGAAAATCACGGAGTCACGGGCATCTTTTAAACCCGTTGCCGGATATGTGCCAATATCAATCCTGTCACCCTTACCATTCCAGCGATATCTAAATTGGAATATGATCTTCCCTTTTGGTGTGACGCGAGCAGACAGGCCGTCTCTATCTGATTTAGTGATGATTTTTTCTTGAGGCTTACCATTAGTAGAACGGAGCCATGAATCAGTAATAGCCATATCACTTTCCTCGAAAGATAACACAGCTTTTAATGTAGTTTATGTACACGTCTATGTACATTTTTTTCATGACTTCACAAGAATGCACATGCTTACTACTGACTATTAGCAAGAAGGAAATGGTTTTAATTTCATTGTAATCAATTAATTAAATCTACATTCATGACTAAGCCTGATTATAGATAACAAGGAATGACAAGCAAGTCACATTCCATCTTCAAATAAAACATGGATCTGCTCTTTATCCTGATGTTTTTCCCTCAGTTCCTGAGCCACAATCGCGATTGCTTCTCCACTGCTCATCCCTTCAGAAATAAGTTGATGGATCCTTTCCACAGCAATCTGTTGTTCTTCATGGGACAATGCCGGCATACCTGAAAACATGGCGTTTACCTCTAATATATAGTAATAATTGATGATGATTATGATTATATACGCAATCAATTTTAAGTTGCAGTATGACAGCAAGTGAACCGGTGTACCATTCTATGATAATCTCCGCCAATTAATCAGTTATTTTTGAATTGCCCTGCCAATACGGGTTCCACCATGAAGATTGCATTACAAAAACGTCAGTTACCTTATTTCCCTGATCTTGCAGCCAGCTATTTTGCTCCTCTTTCCGCATCTCCCTGGGCAATGTTGTTACATTCAGGAGCCGCTCAGCATTCACATAATCGATTTGATATTATTGTTGCTGAACCAATCATCACTCTTGTGACACAAGGAAACGCTACCGAAATCAAAAGTTATGATGTTGTCTCTCATTCTCAAGAAGATCCTTTTCTTTTACTAAAAAAGCATCTTAATGACTGCAATATTACCCCTCAGTTTGATCCTGACCTGCCCTTTCAGGGAGGAGCATTGGGGATATGGGGATATGATCTCGGGCGATGGACTGAAAAGCTACCAGCGACAACCATTAATGAATTGAATTTCCCGGATATGGCCATTGGGATCTACGATTGGTGTCTTATCATTGACCACCACCAGCAAAAAGCAACTTTATTAAGCTATCACGATATTGATACTCGCCTGGCATGGCTGGAAGCACACACCCAGCACCGCGAAACAAATTTTGCCCTCACCAGCGCATGGCAATCCAATATGAGTGAGCAGCAATATCATGAAAAAATTGCGCATATTCATCGTTATTTGCGTAATGGCGATTGCTATCAGGTTAATCTGGCACAGCGTTTTCACGCCGATTATCAGGGCGATGAGTGGCAGGCTTTCAGGCAACTCAACGAATCTAATCGCGCTCCTTTTTCAGCTTTCATTCGTTTGCCTGAAAATTGCGTCATCAGTGTTTCACCCGAACGGTTTTTATTACTGGAAGATAATAAAATTCAGACCCGGCCGATCAAAGGCACATTGCCACGTGAACAAGACCCGGAAAAAGATCGATTACAAGCTGAAAAATTAGCCAAATCCCGAAAAGACCGCGCGGAAAATCTGATGATCGTTGATCTCCTCAGAAATGATATCGGGCGTGTAGCGGAAGCGGGATCAGTTAAAGTCCCCGAATTATTCGTTGTTGAACCTTTTCCGGCAGTCCATCACCTTGTCAGCACCATTACTGCAACATTGCCGGACGAATATCACGCAACAGATTTACTGCGAGCCTGTTTTCCCGGAGGTTCCATCACGGGTGCTCCAAAAATTCGGGCCATGGAAATCATTGAAGAATTAGAACCACATCGCAGACATGGATATTGTGGAGCTATTGGCTATATTAGTTTCTGCGGTACAATGGACAGCAATATTACTATACGCACCCTATTGACAGAAAAAGGAAAAGTGTACTGCTGGGCTGGTGGGGGAATTGTTGCTGACAGCACTGCGGAAAAAGAGTATCAGGAAACATTCGATAAACTTGGACATATCTTACCGAAATTAAGGGAACTCCATACATCATGACATCTCTTTCTGATTTTATTCATCGGTTTCAACTGCAAATTCCCGTACAACCGGATTATCCGGTCAACAATCAGCGGAATGCCGCTGTATTACTGCCGATTATTTGTAAGCCCGAGCCTACACTGTTACTTACCCAACGGGCCAGGCATCTACGTTCACATGCAGGGCAGGTTGCTTTCCCCGGTGGCGCGGCTGATCCGGCAGATCATTCACTGGCTGCCACCGCGCTACGTGAAGCCGAAGAAGAAGTCAATATTCCATATCATCAGGTACAGGTTCTGGGGCAGTTAGCCCCTATGGAAAGCAGCAGCGGGTATCATGTCACTCCTGTCGTCGGGTTAGTTTCGCCGCCCTTCTCTTTTCAGGCCAATCCAACAGAAGTAGACAATTTTTTTGAAATCCCGCTTTTTGATGCGCTCTCTCTTCCCAACTATCAGTATTTGGATGTTAAGAAGCATAACCGCCAACATCGGATCTACTTTTATTGGTATCGTGGGCAAATGATCTGGGGATTAACTGCCTCAATTATTTATCGGCTGGCTCAACAAGTCCAAAACTAGAGCTAAAAATAACCACTAACAAACATTATTTGCACATTTATTGTCCGAAATCATACCAATAACTATTATAATTAAAAAAAAACTGTAAACTCCTTTATCAACACCACTAAATCACAGTAAAGTAACGCGCTTTATTATAAATATACTATATCTCTTTCTTCTTTAAGGAGTCTGGCGTGATTAGCGTTTTCGACATGTTTAAGGTGGGTATCGGCCCATCCAGCTCTCATACTGTTGGTCCTATGAAAGCAGGAAAACAATTTGTCGATGATCTTGTAAACCAGGGGCTTATGTCCTCTATCACGCGTGTAGCCGTTGATGTATACGGCTCACTTTCATTAACCGGGAAAGGTCATCATACGGATATCGCCATTATCATGGGGTTGGCCGGTAATATGCCTGCAACTGTTGATATTGATTCAATCCCTGGTTTTATTCGTGATGTTGAGCAAACTCAACGTTTGCCGCTGGCAAATGGTTTACATATAGTCGATTTTCCTCGTGACGGAGGCATGAATTTCCGGAGCGATAACCTTTCATTACATGAAAATGGCATGCAAATCCATGCATTTGCAGGTGACGAAAATGTTTACAGCAAAACCTACTACTCTATCGGTGGTGGCTTTATTGTTGATGAAGAACATTTCGGTAAGCCATCTCAGGATACAAAGCCTGTTTCTTATCCATTCAGCTCTGCTGCTGAATTACTGATGAATTGCAGCAAAACAGGCCTGTCCCTTTCCGGCCTGATGATGAAAAACGAGCTGGATTTACATAGCAAAGAAGAAATTGCTGAATACTTTGCAGATGTATGGGATACCATGCAAGCCTGTATTGAACGAGGCCTGAATACAGAAGGCGTTTTACCCGGCCCTCTGCGTGTACCGCGCCGTGCCGCGGCTTTGCATCGTATGCTGACATCATCAAACAAACTTTCAAACGACCCGATGAACGTTGTTGATTTAATCAACATGTTTGCTTTGGCTGTCAATGAAGAAAATGCCGCTGGCGGCCGCGTTGTTACAGCACCAACCAATGGCGCATGTGGGATCGTTCCAGCAGTACTGGCTTACTACAATCACTGCATCGAACCGGTTACCCCTGAGCTGTATACGCGCTACTTCTTAGCCTCAGGTGCAATCGGTATTCTGTATAAGATGAATGCTTCTATTTCCGGTGCAGAAGTTGGCTGTCAGGGAGAAGTTGGGGTTGCCTGTTCAATGGCGGCGGCAGGTCTGGCAGAATTGCTCGGCGCAAGCCCTGAGCAGGTGTGCATTGCCGCTGAAATCGGCATGGAACACAACCTTGGTTTGACTTGTGACCCAGTTGCCGGACAAGTACAGGTTCCATGTATCGAACGTAATGCAATCGCGTCGGTTAAAGCGATCAATGCAGCTCGTATGGCATTGCGCCGTACCAGTGAACCACGCGTTTCACTCGATAAAGTTATTGAAACGATGTACGAAACTGGCAAAGACATGAATGCCAAATACCGTGAAACATCACGTGGTGGTCTGGCCATAAAAGTACAGTGTGACTAATCAAATCTGTAAGTTATCAATATGGCATAAGTTAAATAGCGACATTCTTTAAGTTCAGATTTGGCTTATCCGGAAAAATCCCTGCTAATATAGTAGGGATTTTTTTTGGCTGAAACGGATCAAAGAAGTATATTTTTTCCTCTTTTCTATTTAAAACATCTCTTTCTTTTTATCTAAAGATTAACAAAATGTTACCGGAAACAGACATTAAGACCAAAAAATAAAAAATAAAAGAATTAATTAATTTTTATTTGCCATAATTAAAATTAAAATATTATTTTTGCCTATCAAAATAGTTCGACTTAAATTTTCTGACTGATAGCAATTTTCTTGAATGATTCCAATGATAATCTAATGACATATTTTCTTATGTAACAAAATAGAGTCCATAAGAAATGAAATACTTGGGATGGAACCTCGATAAAACATAATATTTGTAACTATTATGTTTATTAACTGGTAGTAAAACAGGTTGGAAGTATTGAGCATGAGCTTGCAATAAATCCGAGTTCGATTGTTACAGAAAGGGGAAAACAAGTGAGTATAGCCATTATGATTGGCACACACGGGGCTGCGGCAGAGCAACTGCTACGCACCACGGAAATGTTGATTGGGGAACAAGAAAACGTTTCCTATATTGACTTCGTGCCCGGTGAAAATGCCGATACATTATTCGAGAAATACAATAAGAGACTGGAGTCGCTTGATACAACGCAAGGGGTCTTGTTTTTTGTTGATACCTGGGGTGGCAGCCCGTTTAATGCGGCAAACCGGATTGCTGTAGACAAAGAAAACTACGAAATCATTACGGGTGTAAACGTACCAATGCTGGTTGAAGCCTTCATGTGCCGTGATGATGACCCATCCATGGAAGAATTGGTTGCGGTTGCATTAGAAACAGGGAGAGAAGGCATTCGTGCTCTTAAAACAGAGCCAGAAGAAGAAGCCAGTAAACCTGAACCTGCCAAGCCAGCCACTCCAGTTGCATCTCAGGTTAGCACTCCAGCTGCAGGCGGTCATATGAAAATCGCTCTTGCACGCATTGATGACCGTCTTATTCACGGTCAGGTTGCAACCCGCTGGACAAAAGAAACTAATGTAAAACGTATCATTGTAGTCAGTGACGAAGTTGCTCAGGATACCGTACGTTCCACTTTATTAAAACAGGTCGCACCTCCCGGCGTCAGTGCGCATGTGGTCGACGTTGAGAAGTGCGTCCGTGTTTATAACAATCCCAAATACGCCGATGAGCGCGTTATGCTTTTATTCACCAACCCTACTGATGTACTGCGTATTGTAGAAGGCGGAGTTTCACTGGAGTCTGTCAATATTGGTGGTATGGCGTTCCGTCAGGGTAAAACCCAAATCAATAACGCCATTTCTGTTGATGCAAGTGATATCACTGCTTTTGAAAAACTGAGTTCACGCGGTATAGAGCTTGAAGCACGTAAAGTTGCCAGCGATGCGCGTTTAAATATGATGGATTTACTCAAAAAAGCTTAAAAAATAAAGATATTTTTTACTCACCATTACTCAACAACAAAATTCTTACCAAATTATATTTGGTTACAGGAGAAAACAATGGAAATTACCGTTGTTCAACTTTTCTTGATATTCATCGTTGCCTGTATTGCAGGTATGGGTTCTATTCTTGATGAATTTCAATTTCATCGCCCATTAATTGCCTGTACATTAATCGGCCTGATTCTTGGTGATGTCACAAAAGGTATCATCATTGGCGGGACGCTGGAAATGATCGCTCTTGGCTGGATGAATATCGGTGCAGCGATTGCCCCTGATGCTGCTTTAGCATCAATTATTTCGACTATTCTGGTTATCGCTGGCGGACAACAGGTTGGTGCAGGTATTGCGCTGGCAATTCCACTGGCGGCAGCGGGTCAGGTTCTCACTATTATCGTCCGTACTTTGACTGTCGGCTTCCAACACGCGGCAGATAAAGCCGCTGAAAACGGTAATCTCCGGGCTATTACAGCTCTTCATATCTCTGCACTGGTGTTGCAGGCAATGCGTATTGCCTTACCTGCGCTGGTTGTCGCCCTGTCTGTCGGCACATCTGAAGTTCAGAATATGCTGGATTCAATTCCGGAAGTCGTTACTACGGGCCTCAATATCGCAGGTGGCATGATTGTTGTTGTCGGTTATGCGATGGTGATTAACATGATGCGTGCTGGTTACCTGATGCCATTCTTCTATCTGGGTTTTGTGGTCGCAGTATATGTACATAATCTTGTTATCCTTGGTGTCATTGGTGCAGTTATGGCGATTCTGTATATTCAGCTCAGCCCTAAATACAATCGATCACAGGCAGCAGCCCCTGCCGGTAACACCCCGAATAACCTTGATAATGAATTAGATTAAGAGGATGAACAACATGTCAGATACAACAAACATGGGTCAGAAAAAACTGACACAAAGTGATATTAATGCTGTCTTCCTGCGTTCTAACTTATTTCAGGGTTCATGGAACTTTGAGCGCATGCAGGCGCTGGGTTTCTGTTTCTCAATGGTGCCAGCCATCCGCCGCCTTTATCCTGAAAATACCGAGGAACGTAAACTGGCCATCAAGCGTCATTTAGAGTTCTTCAATACGCATCCCTATGTCGCAGCACCTATTCTGGGTGTCACACTGGCAATGGAAGAACAGAAAGCAAACGGAGCTGATATTGATGCCGCTGCAATCAACGGGATTAAAGTCGGTCTGATGGGACCGCTGGCCGGCGTAGGAGATCCTATTTTCTGGGGAACTGTGCGCCCTGTTTTTGCTGCGCTTGGTGCCGGACTTGCCTTAGGTGGTAGTTGGATCGGGCCATTTATATTTTTCTTACTATTCAATCTAGTGCGTTTACTAACCCGTTATTACGGCGTTGCATATGGTTATAAGAAAGGAATAGATATCGTCAAAGATATGGGAGGCGGTTTCCTGCAAAAAATGACAGAAGGCGCGTCAATTCTGGGGCTATTTGTCATGGGAGCGCTGGTTAATAGTTGGACGAAAATCGACATTACACTGGTTGTCTCTAAGGTACCTGATCCTACAACCGGTGAGATGAAAATAAACACTGTTCAAACTATTCTTGATCAGTTGCTACCCGGGATTGCACCTCTATTGCTAACTTTTGGATGTATGTGGCTATTACGGAAAAAAGTAAACCCTTTATGGATTATTATCAGCTTCTTTGTGATTGGTATTATTGGTTATTATTTCGGTCTTCTTGGTGTAGCCAAATAGTTTTGTTGAAAAATTGATTAACTGAAAATAGGGAGAGGAAACATTTCCTCTCCCCCACTTACAAAACAGATCAGGAAACTCAGGAGTAAACATGAGCCTGAATGACATCATATTGATAGCCTCAATTTTATTGGCGTTCGCTTTTGCTATTTATGATGAGTTTTTTATCCACTACTTCAAAGGCAAGACGCTGTTAACTATAAAATTAAAAAGAAAACACCGAATCGACGCCTTAATATTTATTATTTTAGTTAGCATTGTGATTTATAATAATGTAGCTGGTCAAGGCAGCCCGCTAACAACTTATTTATTATCGTTTATTATTTTAATCTCAATATACTTTGGTTATATACGCTCACCTAAACTCATCTTTAAAAAAGAAGGGTTTTATTATTTCAACCGCCTTTTTTATTATGAAAAAATTAAAGCTATAAATTTATCCGAAGATGGTATTCTAATGATAGACTTTGAAGTAAATAAAATATACATAGCCGTAACAAAATTAGATGATTTAGAAAAAATCTATAAATTTTTACTGAGTAATAAATAATATTTTCCTTTCTATTAAATAAGGCTGTAATATCACATCAGCCTTATTCTTCCTCATAACATAGATAATGATAATTATTATCATTAAATAAATTAACATAGCACGAAATATTTTGCCTTTCACTCTGAGTATGTTATCGTCCAGTACAGTCATTGGGGAGTAGCCTGTTCCAGAATATTACTGGAAAATTCGTATCAACATACTCGTTTTAATAAAACGTGGTGCGAATGCCGAATCGGTTGGCAAGACCATAGACATATAAAATCACCATTGGTTGGGGGTGGTTTATATGTATATGGAACTACCCAACCGAGGCTGTTTTAATGAATCTCTATGCAACACTCATTCTTGCACTAGCCCTCTCTATGGATGCTTTTGCTGCTGCCGTAAGTAAAGGAGCAGCCCTTCATCGTCCTCATTTACGTGAAGCAATTCGAACAGGGCTTATCTTTGGCCTTATTGAAGCCTGTACGCCTTTAATCGGTTGGTCTCTGGGAATTTATGCCAGTCAGTACATTATGGAGTGGGACCATTGGGTGGCATTCACACTATTATTTGTCCTTGGCTGCCGGATGATCAGAGAAAGTTTCAAACATGATCCTGACGTCACCACCAAGCCAACAGCACCACACCGTCATAGCTCAGTAACCTTAATATTTACCGCTATTGCAACCAGTCTGGATGCGATGGCAATTGGTATTGGCCTCGCTTTTTTACAAGTTGATATATTACCCACAGCGATGACTATAGGAATAATGACGATGATCATGGCGACTTTGGGAATGTTAATTGGGCGTTATATTGGGCCACTATTAGGCAAACGGGCAGAGCTTATTGGTGGATTAGTATTAATTGCAATTGGCTTCAATATATTATTCGAACATCTTAAATTATTTATATATGCCTGATATTTATTCATAAATGAGTTCCCCGTTCTTATTGCGGGGAACTCATTCAGAGATTAAATATGACGGTAAACTTTTAACGTGAAATCAGCTTCACAATTAAACAATTTCTTAGCTATTAAATGGCTTTTAACGTCTTCAGACGCTCTCCAGGCAAAAGGTGTCATCTGTAATAAATTATAAGCCTGTTCACCATCCAGCTGCATTTCATAAGCCAGAGTTTCCTCAGCCACTAATTCGTACCCTTCCAGTTGCTCGCTATTTTCAGGATGTAAACGGACTTCCTGATAAATCAACTCTTTCAGCTGATACAAGTGACGTGGGCCGGGTGTTACAGTGAGGACAATTCCCCCTGATTTTACAACCCGAAATAACTCAGCAGCTTTGCAGGGAGCATAAATCCGCAAAATACCATCAAGGGAACCATCTGCAAACGGTAGTCGATGACTGGATGCCACACAAAAATCAACATCGGGATAACGTTTGGCACCATAGCGGACTGCAATTTTCGCCACATCCAAACCATGAACTGTGATGGGTCGTTTCAGACTCAAAGCCTGTTGTACCGCAGCAGTGTAATACCCTTCTCCACAGCCAATATCCAACAACACTCCAGCCTGTTCCGGTAAAAAGCAATCAAATAGCTCAATAACTTTTTGCTGTAATGCCTGATAGTGACCCGCCTGTAAAAATGCCCTTCTCGCCTGCATCATCTCAGCACTATCACCCGGCTCTTTTGAACGCTTATGCTGAACCGGTAACAAATTCACATAACCTTCTTTTGCACAATCAAACTGATGATTGTTTTCACAACGCCATTGGTGATGGGAAAACAGTAATGGTGAATGACATAAAGGACATTGATAAGACATAACATTCCGATGGGAGTAAAGAATAAATCAAGCATTCACTATACCATGTTTCGGTTTGGTATGTTTTTATAAAACCGCTTTATATAGTGGAGATAAAATCATATTGACTATTTTACGACTAAAATTCATTATGAATTTCACAATAAATTAACATTGAGTTGGTAATCAAAAAAATGCCGTTTGAAGATTTAGAAACTAAGCGTCTTTTATTAAAGAAATTGGCTCATACCGATGCGATTCACATACAACAAAAATTTCCTCACTGGGATATTGTAAAATACTTAGACAAGAATGCAGTCCCTTGGCCATATCCCGATAATGGTGGCGATATTTTTGTCAATAACGTTGCCATACCTGCAATCCAAGAACAAAAAGCCTATATCTGGTCACTCAGAATGAAAGCTAGGCCCGATGAGTTCATTGGTGTCATTGGGTTATATAACAAACAAGATAATAATCGCGGTTTCTGGCTCTCTCTCGAATATCAAGGGCATGGATTTATGCGCGAAGCCTGTGAAAAGGTTACGAGTTATTGGTTTACAGAATTAGACCGGACAGTACTCAGGGTAGCCAAAGCTAAAATCAATGATAAATCCAGAAATATTTCATTATCTGAAGGTATGAAAGTGATCAGAACTGAGAAAAAAGAATATGTTTCAGGGGAGTATGATAGTGAAATATGGGAACTGACCAGAGAAGAGTGGCTTAACCGGCAAATATCACAGCGTTAAAATAAGAGCAGTTAACCCTGCTCTCTTTGCTGAGGAAATTGAGCCTGTAAAAAAGGTAGCAATAATAAACCAATCATGACAGCACATACAGAGATGGTAATAAACAACCCAGTCCAGTGATAATTCTCCAAAATAATCGCAAAAGGATAACCACCAAGTGCTGCACCAGTATAGGCGAAGAGACCAACAAATCCCGTTGCTGCTCCAGCTGAATCTTTATGTGAACACTCCGCTGCCGCCATACCAATCAATAACTGTGGGCCAAAAACGAAAAAACCGATAGAGAAAAATCCCAACGATTGAAAAACTAAATCTGTTACAGGCATCAACCATAAAGCAGCTACTGACAAAAAAATACCAATTGAAAATATTAAATTGATAGGACCCCGATTGCCGCCAAATAACTTATCAGACCCCCAACCGGCAACCAAGGAGCCCACAAAACCTCCGACTTCAAAAAGTGATACGACAAAGTTGGCGCTCACTAAATCATAATGATGATATTCTGTCAGATAAAGGTTTCCCCAATCGTTGATAACTGTGCGAACAATGTAAACCAGCAAATAACTACAGGAAAGTAACCAGATATATTTATTCCTGAAAACATAATCTCTTAATATTTCTTTGGTACTTAATCCCTTTCCTTGATTTTCATGCTTTTTTTCCAGAAAATCATTGCGATACTGCCCAATAGTTGGCAACCCCATTGAAGCCGGTTTATCACGTAATCGCCAACATAATAGAATTCCGCCTAATATCCCCAGACAACCGGGCACAATGAAACCTTCACGCCAGCTGAAGTGCAAGGTGACAAAACCAACAAAGAGTGCAACTAATGCACTCCCAATGTGATGCGAAGTATTCCACAATGACCACCAAAAACCACGTTCCGAACGCGAATACCAAGTGGTAAGTAATTTAATACATGAAGGAGAGGCCCATCCCTGAAACCAGGCATTCAATATCCATAAGCAGGTAAACATGACAACAGAACTGGACAGACCGAAAAAAACATTAATGACACCGGTAGCAATAAGCCCAATCCCCATGAAATAGCGTGGATTAGAGCGATCAGAGAGAATACCGGAAATAAATTTTGAACAGCCATAAGTAATATAAAATAACGTACCAATCAGCCCAATTTCAGCTTTATCAAGGCCCAGATCACTGATCAATTCTGGCATTGCATAATTAAAGTTTTTACGGGTGAAATAAAATAGCGCATAGCCCACATATAAGCTCAACATTATATGCAGACGCCAGTAACGATATTGCTCCCTAATTTCTACCGTAGTCAGATGATTTTGATTAATTAATTTAGGCTGAGAAAAAACTGTCATGATCATTTCTTAAAGTTTAGGCAAAATGATCGATAAGTCCGTACCAGAGTGTGTAGATTCATTTTGCTGTTTCTCACTATGAATTGAAAAATTACCACCGAGGGCCTGTACACGCTCACGCATACCTCGCAAGCCAAACCCCTTCATATGATCTTCAGCTTTACAGCCAATACCATTGTCTTTGATCAATAAACGGATCATTTCCTTAATAGAAAAATGCACTTTAATACAATCAGCCTGAGAATACTTTAATGCGTTATTCAATGCTTCCTGACAAAGACGATATAATGTAGCTTTCGTTGCGTCACTTAGCTGCTCAATAACAACATCAGAATCAATCTCCCAATTAATTTCTACTGATATGCCGTGAGCTTCAAATTCCATATCCCGCAATAACTGCTCAATAGCTTCCTTAAGGCCAAAATCGTCGAGTACTTTAGGCCGTAATCTGCTCAATAACATTTTGGTAGTATCATAAACATTCAGCGATAATGTTTCGATAGTTTTGGCACAATTAATAACCACCGGCGTTGCACCAACACGTTGGATAATATTTGCCTGTGTCCGGATAGCTGTAATATTTTGACCTATTTCATCATGTAATTCGCGGGCAATCTCCCGCCTTACTGATTCCTCTGCTTTCACTAACTGGCGTGACAGACTGTGATTACGAGATAATTCTCTCTTTAGCTGCATATTCAGATCACGCTGACGCTGGACAGCCATTCCAAGTATTATTCCTGTCAGAGTCTGGGTTAGAAGAGATAACAGCAAATCCGTAATTTCCATATCGGAAACACCGCTACGAGCAGCAATTAGCGCAACACTATTCAGTAAAGTGCCAAGCAATGCTCCCTGCCAGCCGTAGCGAAAAGCCAATAAAATAATCGGAATAGCAAGGCAGAATGGCGCAAAATAGCGGAGTTCGTTAGGTATCCAGATCTGAAGAAAGATATTTAATATAAATAATAGACTATAAAAAATGACCTGTTTCAGATTGAAACGAATTTGGTGTGCAATAACATTGGCAGTCATGGGTAGCCAGACATTCTGGAATAAATAATGCCAAACTAAGTAACACAAAGGAACCAGCATAATGCCCCCGGTTAAACTCACCAAAAGTGCGATGGTTACAGCCGGATTATGATTGATGACGGATATAACATTAACGATTGAAGTGATTACAATCACAAGGGCCATCACAGCAAGTCTTTGCCACTGATTACCACAATAATAACGACTGGCTGCCCATACTATGGGAAGGCTGACTATACTGGCAGTTAATACAGTTAGCCACTGAGGCTGCTTCATTAGTAAGGCCAGACCAATCGTAAGCAACCATTCTGTACCATATAGTGTTGGCCAATATTTCTGCGGGATATGTAAAGCAATGCCAAGACGCAGTGCAAATGGAAAAAACAAAATAGCCAGCTCTAAGTCATTGACAAAGTAATAAGCTATCACCCATAAACAGAACCACCAACAGGAAAACAGTAATCCACCACAAAATGAATTGAGCAAGTATCGATACATTAGAGATCACTAGAGGCAAAATAATTTGCTAAGCCCACGTTATTTGTCACGCCCAATTTACTTATCGCATTAGCCCGATGAACATGAATTGTTTTATGACTCAAACCCAGTTCAGCAGCTACTGCTTTAACATCCATTCCTGTCGCAAGCATTTCCGCGATTTGCCTCTCTCTCTTGGTTAAGTGGTCCAAAGCAGCAGGATTATTTTTTGATGATGTCAGTTTTAGCACAATATCCGGCGAGAAGTAAAAACCATTATTCACAACAATACGCACCGCCTGTACCAATTCATCCGGGCTACAGCGTTTGCTCAGATAACCCCGGGCTCCCGCCTTCAGGGCTTTTTCTACCATAGTGGCTGAATCGTGGACACTCAGCATAATACAACCAATGCCGGAGGGAATATCCTGCAATAGTGATAAGCCACTTTCATCAGCCATTGAGATATCAAGAATACAGACCATTGCCCCTGAACCGGGCAGACCATATCTTGCTTCAGCGCATGAACTGAATTCACCAACAACTTCAATATCAGGCTCTAAGCTTAATAATTGGGCAAAGCCAGAACGTACTACCACATGGTCATCGACTAATGCTACTTTAATCATCGTTATTTATTGCCAGATCAGAAAACCCGTATAAATTACTCTCATTAATATAGCTGCGCAATAGACTGGGAACGATACGTTTCACTCAAAAACGCTACTGCGAATAAAACAGTAGCGTCATAATGATTTTTAACAAGTTTTACAGCGCTTTCCTGCTACTACGAATTTTTCTCTCTTCAGCAATAGCAACAAACGCAAGTAATGTAATACAGATAAATGCAGAAGTATCAAGTGCGACAAAAGTACCTTTCCAGCCTGTTAAACCAAAAATAGGCACTCCATCAGCAATCATTCCCAAACCTAATTTAGCAAAACTATCACCGATTAAATAAGCAAACGTACCTTTAACACCATCTGCAACACTGATCGCTTTTTTCGGTACAAAGCCAACAGCTGACACGCCAATCAGTAATTGTGGGCCAAACACCAGAAATCCGAGTACAAATAGAGAGCCTAAATACATAAACTCGCTGGTTGCATGCTGGTAGAACTCAAGGCTAACAATAATTAGGCCCAGTGAGACACAAGCAACAAGAGCGCGACGACCATTTGCTAAATCTGACAAATATCCCCACATCAGCGTCCCGACTAACGCCCCAACCTCAAACATTGTAAAGCCGGAAATAGCAGTTTCTTTTGAATGCCCTAATTCCTGATACGCATATACCGTTGACCATTGGTCAATACCAATTCGCACGATATAAAGAAAAATATTGGCAAAGCAAAGAAGCCAGATCACTTTGTTTTTCAGAATATACTCAACAAAAATCTCCCGCTTGGTCATTTGATTTTCTTCTGCTGCTATATCCTCTTCGCTGATCGCCTCACCAAATAACTCTTCTGCTTTACCCAGACCATAACTTTCAGGCGAATCGCTTCCATAGCGTAAACCAATAAAACCGATGATCAGAGCAATTATGGAAGGGAAAATAAACATCCCGATGACATGACCATCAAATAAATAGTGTGCTCCAAACAAAGCAACACCTGCCGCACCTGCGCCACCCACATTGTGTGACATATTCCAAAGCCCAAGATAGGTGCCTCGTTTGCTACGCGGAGTCCATTTGGTAATGGTGGAATAACTTGCCGGCCCACCTATACTTTGGAAAAAACCACTCAGCGCATAAAATGCCACCATCAAAAAAATACTGATCCCAGAGCTGCCCATACTCATACTAAAACCGAGCATGGCCAGGCCAGACAAAATCAACATAAATGGCAAAAATTGTTTGGTATTTTTTCCATCTGCATAATAAGCCACTAACGTTTTGCCTACGCCATAAGTGATAGAGAACCCCAACCCTATCAACCCAAGCTGCGTCATCGACAAACCATAAGTAGAAACCATATCGTTCTGGGCAATATTGAAATTCTTGCGCACCAGATACATCGCCATATAGCCAATGAAAACCACCAGATATGACTGCATAAAAGGCTTAAACCACATCTTGCGGCGTATATCGACTGGAAGATCCAACGTCGGTTGGCGAACTTGTTCCAGAATTTTAATCATATGAAATCCTCAGATAACCACGACAAAGAAAACCTTTTTAATGCAGGTGGAAATCAAAAAGGTGGCTCGCTAAAACGCGAATTTTTTCGTAGGTATTGTTATTACTGAGATTCTAAGAAAGGGGTTAAAAATTGGCTTGAGCTATTGTCTTAGATAAACTAGGAAAATTTCCTAGTTTTGTCTTTATAGGAAGTAAAGCGTGAAAAGAATCACAATCTCTCAGCGAAGCAACCTGAGACGATAGATATCTTAATTCCTATCTGGCCAGTGCCATGATGGCTCCTCCAGTATATCCCTACCAATGATATGAGTTTCACCTAATTGCTTTTCAAGCTGAATAGTCTGACAAAGCGAAGAGTACTGTAGTGCTGAAATCAATACTGGAGAGTGTGAAACAACCCAAACCTGAGTCTGAGCTGAAACCTTTATAATCAATTTAGCCAGTGAGGGTAAAAGTTCTGGATGCAGGCTGGTTTCTGGCTCATTTAATATCATCATTGATGGCGGACGTGGTGTCAGCAATGCCGCAATCCATAACAGGTAGCGTAGCGTTCCGTCGGATAATTCAGCACCGGAGAGAGTACGCATTAAACCATACTGACGAAACTGTAATGTAAATAGCCCTTCGTTGGAACGGGAAACTGCCAAAGAAGCTCCCTGAAAAGCATCATTAACCGATTCATCCAGCAATTGCGCATCACCTATTTCACGGATAGTTTGTAACGCAGCAGCCAGATCCCGCCCATCATGATGCAATACCGGAGTGCGGGTTCCAATCTGAGCTTTGCGGGCAGGAGCATCACTATCTGTCCGGAAATGATCATAGAAACGCCAGCCACGGATAAACTCACGCATATGAAAAACTTCCGGAGCCATTGAAGGATCAGAAATCTGATCAAACATACTGGTGAAACTATTAATATGCTCTGAAGTAATTTGCCATTTCCGCCCATCACGAACCCGGCTTATTGCCCCTTTTCGTTCTACCAAAACACCTGCCGGATGATAACGCCCTCCTCCCCAAATACATTCCTGTTTAATTTCTGGATCTAACGCAAAAGCAGAGCTAGACGGGTGAGGCAAACCAAGGGAGATGGAATAACCAAACGAATCTGTCGCAAACCCAAGACGTAACCGTTTTACTTCTTTTCTAACCCCACCCTGTACTGGCATGTGCCCTGCACGTACCGCACCAGAAAAATTTTCCGGCCCGGCCCAAAATGCAGAATCCAGCCCACCTTCCAGTGCCAGAGAATTCACTACACCACCCTGAGCTGTTTCAGATAACAAACGTAATGCCCGATATAAATTTGATTTACCGCTACCGTTTGCGCCTGTAATCACATTAAGAGGAGCAAGAGTAATACGAAGATCACGAATAGAACGATAATTATTGATAGCTAATGTCGATATCATAAAATCAATATCTTCCTGATTACCATTTTTATTTTCAGCAATCATTAAATCAATAGAAATAATGATATCCGCGGGGATGTTATCCTTACCTAAAAGAATATAAATGGCAATCATTTTTAACAGAAAAAATCCCATACAAAAAATCAACCAAAAACATCGTTATCAAACTAATTATTTCATTATAATATTTATTATTCTAACATTTCTTTATACCACTCTATTTGATCTCTGTTTTTTTCCACATACTTTTTCCACTCTGAGCTTTTTGATTTATTCAGACAAGAGATATCTATTTTTTTACAAATAGAGAAATTATTAGTGGATAAATCAACTAACTTTGTTAATGCAACTATATTAACACCTACTTTATTAGATCCATTCTTATCTCCACTAACCACTCTATTAATCTGAGATATAATAGACTTAGCAACTTGTTCTTTTGCTTTATTTTCTGATATACAACTCTTTAAAAAAGGCTCACCAACAGCAGTTCCGGCAACTTCACAGGCTAAAGTAATTTTTTGTCCTTTACGTAATGTTAAGGCATAATCCTGAAAATCATTACTCAGTGCTGCATGCACAGTATCTAAAAAACCGCCAGCACTTAATGCAATGAAGACTTTACCATCAGAAGAGTAATTATTTATACTTTTAATAATTCCGAAAACGATAACTTTCTTATATTTTAAATCATTATTTGCTTTAACTTCATTTTCGGAATACCTTCTGTATAAATCCTTTGCAGTTATATGAATATATCCATAATCACTAGATTTTTTTTTGCCAGAAAAAAACCGTTTAACATCATTATCAACAAGCGATTTTGCAAATTTAGCATCATTTTCAGTAAAAGGAATAATCCCACTGTTTGCCACAGCAATTTGCCAAAATAACACAGAAACCACCGCAACAACCAATTGTGCTAGTTTTCTAATCATAATCAATAACCTAAATTTAAAACCAAAAAAAATTCCACATTTAAGGAATCCATTTACTGATAAATTTAATCCACATTACCCTGAATAATAGTCAATGTAAAATATTACCAGTTATTATCATTAAACAATAACATAACAATATAATTTATCCCTCTTATCCAATAAAGTTAAAATTTCAGAAAAGTAATATTGACTATTAACAATCTAAATTACTGATTGAACAATTGATTAATTATCTATTTTTAAGGTTATTTGTAATATTAATCTTAGACAGGCATCGCTACCGACCTAATGGAACTTGCTAAATAGATTCTATGCTATGCCTGTTCTATTTTAATACTTATTTATGACAAAGTATAAATACCAATAACAGAAACTCTTGTTACATTACCATCCAACTCCTGGGCATGAACAAGTGCATTATCCTCCAGAATAGTTAAAAACTGAGCGGCCGAATTTTTCGTCATATCAATATCTATAGCAATCTGAGTGCTAACTAAAACTCCATCATTATTGTCAAGACCGTTATAAACGACGATATATTTACTCATGTCTTATTCTCCTATTTATATTATCTCCTATACACTACATTGGCTATTTTCCTTTTTCCATATGATTAATTAATGGTCTATTTTTAAATTTCATCTAACAATATTTATACCTGAATTCTGGAATAATGAATCCGTCGGAAGTAAACTTTATCATCCCAAAGCCTGCCACCGCTGAGAGACAGAACATCAACATATGTATTTATAAAAGTGAGGACTGGAATGAGTAAAAAGAACCATCAATATTTAGCTCAAAATACGTTCTATTGGTTTTTCGTGTAAATTCCTTCTGTTAATAATGTAGTTGTCTATGTCACAATGGCGTCTTAAACACAGCCTGAGGGTATTAAGGCCATGCTGTGAGAATAAATTGGATACAACTATGGAAGAAAATATACAACCCACACACCCACCTGAAACTGAAGGCTCGCATCTTCAGCGAAGCCTGACTAACCGACATATACAGCTTATTGCTATCGGGGGCGCTATTGGAACCGGCCTGTTTATGGGGTCAGGTAAAACTATTTCCCTTGCAGGGCCTTCGATCATTTTCGTTTATATGATCATCGGGTTTATGCTGTTTTTCGTGATGCGAGCAATGGGAGAGCTATTGCTTTCCAATTTACATTATAAATCATTCAGTGACTTTGCAGCTGACCTTCTGGGACCATGGGCCGGTTTTTTTGTGGGCTGGACTTATTGGTTCTGCTGGGTGATTACCGGTATTGCTGATGTTGTTGCCATTACCTCTTATGTTGGGTATTGGGCACCTGGTTTCCCTGAATGGGCAACTTCACTTTTATGCGTTTTGATTTTACTGACGCTGAATCTCGCAACAGTCAAACTATTTGGTGAACTGGAATTTTGGTTTGCAATGATCAAAATTGTTGCCATTGTTGCCTTAATTGTCATTGGTGGCGTATTGATTGGTAGTCATTTCCAGTCTCCCGCAGGGCATGTCGCTTCCCTTTCCAATGTCTGGGGCGATGGAGGCATGTTCCCTATGGGGCTGAGCGGATTCTTTGCCGGCTTTCAAATCGCAATATTTGCTTTTGTTGGAATTGAATTAGTCGGAACAGCAGCGGCAGAAACCAAAAATCCGATGAAATCGCTGCCGAAAGCCATTAATGCCATTCCTGTCCGGATTATTACATTCTACGTACTCGCATTAATTGTTATTATGTCAGTTACACCGTGGCGTGCGATTGTGGCGGATAAAAGCCCCTTTGTAGAACTGTTTGTTCTGATCGGGTTACCTGCCGCAGCCAGCATTGTGAATTTCGTAGTACTGACTTCTGCTGCATCCTCAGCAAACAGCGGAGTTTTCTCTACCAGCCGGATGTTATTTGGTTTAGCTAAGGAAAGAAATGCACCAAAACAGTTCAGCCAACTTTCCCGGCGTTCAGTTCCTGCATCAGGTTTGATTTTTACCTGTTTATGCCTCTCTTGCGGCGTTATTCTGATCTATTTTATTCCCGATGTAATGCGTGTTTTTACATTGGTAACAACGATATCAGCCATTCTGTTCATGTTTATCTGGAGTATGATTTTGTGCTCCTATCTGGCCTACCGGAAGTACCGTCCTGAACTGCATAAAGCATCTGTTTACAAAATGCCCTTTGGTATTGTGATGTCGTGGGTTTGTCTGGCTTTTTTTGCTTTTGTCATAGTTCTTCTGTCGTTACAAGCAGATACCAGACAAGCATTAATTGCGACACCTGTCTGGTTCATTATTTTAATGATCGGGTATCAAGTTGTGAAAAGGCGCAAAACCCACCTCTGATAAGAGAAGAATGATAAAAATCTATGCATAATAGAATGGCCCGGGATCCGGGCCATTTTTATGGATTCTATTGATAATCGGCAATTTTTGTCCCCTGATGGAATCTGAGTTGCCATACACCTGATGTTGATAGCTGCCAGATTGAGGAGCGCAATGCTTCATTATATGACTGCCCTCTTTTATTCACTTCGTAAGATTTATAGGTAAGCAGCACAATATTTTCATCCAAAATCTGAATATTAAAATCTTCTGAAAAAATTTGAGGAATAATATTTGTTTCTTCTTTTAAAAATTTCACCACAATTTTCTTCGTATAAATATGACCAGACTTTCCTATTTCCAGAAAATTATCATGTAGGATACTATTCAACCATTTAATATCATATCTTTTTTCTCCATGCAGGCTAATTTCAAGGTTTTTTATTATTAAAAGTATGGCTGAATTCCCCTGATTCATTGATACCCTAACATTATAATAATTAAGGAAAAACAATATTATTTATTTTTCAGACATTATATTTACATTTAATGTTTTATCGGGTAATTATAGTAAAGTCAAATTCAGGAGAGGTATATATGAAAATTAAAATCAGATCTGCTGAAACTGAAGATGCTGAGCATTTTCAGCGAATTTTTGGTCATCCCGATGTTTATACCTATACATTACAACGCCCATGCCCATCTCTTGAAATGTGGCGTGAGCGTCTTAAGGATAATAGAATTCAGGGTGTATTCGACTTCGTGGCAGAAATAAATAGTAACGTTGTTGGCACTCTGGGGTTATATAGTTATCCCAACCCAAGACGCAAACATGTTATCAGCCTCGGTATTGGTATTGATTCTGATTATTCAGGCCGAGGTATTGGCTCAGAAATGATGGCGTTTGCTATTGATTATGTTTTCAACTGGCTCGGTTGCATCAGAATTGATCTGGAAGTCTTCACTGATAATGAAAAGGCAATTGCTCTTTATACTAAGTTTGGGTTTGAAATGGAAGGTATTCAGCGCAAAGCAGCCCTTAAACAGGGGCGGTACTGCGATGTTATGGATATGTCTCTAATAAATGAGCAGGTTTTATAAAGTCCCATTAGGACTAAAATAGTTATTTTCTTAAAAGAAAAAAATATTTCTTTGCTGTAATCAATTTATTTTCTATATGTCTGGCCAGATAATCTATCAGCCAGACATGAACTATATTAAAAACCTCGTTGCAATATTTTGCACTCATATTCCTGTGAATTTAACTGGCTCTGTAACTGATTTATAAGAGTATCCTGATGATTAAAATCACTATATATTAATAAATCAAGTGCAGCATAACTATATTCTGGCCATGTGTGGATAGCAAAATGTGACCCTGCCAATATCATTGCTCCACTGATACCACGTGATTTCGATTGATGAAAATGGTAATTAATAACATCAAATTCACACTTATGAGAAATATCAACCATCATATTCTCAATAGTTGATATACATTTCAATTTGTCACTTTCACAGTTTTTCATTTCTATGATGATATGAGTGCCAAACTGTCTTGTATCTGCAGGCAAGTTGATTTTTTCTTGCCCCTGATATTGAAATTTGGTTCTGTTACACTTGTTACAACCTGTCTCTATCAACTGCTCTATGGTTAATATGTCTTTTCCATATCCAATCGTCAACCGATTGTTACACGATTTACATTGATAGAATTTTATACGTGGATTAATCTCTCCAGTATATATTTTATTTGAATAATCAACATTACCTGAAATGGTTGGATATGTATTTTTTGTGACAGAAAGAATATATAAGTCACTGACATTACCTATAATACTCCCGCCATAATATGTATTAAATTGTGGATAGATGCTTTTGATAAAAAGATTTTGATCGCTAAAAAGTCTTTGAACTTCCTGATTTTCTTTAGGCTTCTTTTGTCCAAATGATAATAATATCTCACTCCCTTCATTTTTAGAAAAGCTAATCGCCCTTGACAAAAATAGCTTTAATCCGCTAAGAGTATAGGGTGGATCTGTTAAAATCACATCAAATATTCGGGCGTATTTATTTGGTTCTTTCAGATTTAAATGCTCAGTATTAATCGTAAAATTATTTTTCGCTGATACATACCCAATAAATTTCAACAGCTCTTCATCAATATCTTTAACATGAATATTTTTATTATCATGATGGCCCAGCTTTTTGAATGCCATCATTAAAGCTATAGATGTTAAATCATCATCACCTAAAAAAAGAATTTTTTGTTTGAATACTATCGGGTTTTTGAGTAACAGCATTACCCTACGCACAGATGTATCCAAAGTGGCATGAGCCTGATCCAACAATACATTGACGCGAGGACGGCTATCATATATAGGAGCAAGCAAACCGGCTAAATCATCTTTAAATTTTTCACTTGCCTCTTCTGAGGATAATGAATTATATAATTCAGAATCAACAAGCTTGTAATTAAGTTCATTCTGAATATATTGAATACCCTCTAATTTTAGTTTAAACACCCCTTTATTATCCGCAAAATTTAATTTTATCAGTTCTTTTTTAAATGCGGATACGAGAGGAATAGGCAACCCTATTTTTAATGATAATTCTTTATTTGATACACGATCATCTAAATATAAATAAGAAAGTAATTTTTCCAGTACTTCAATAGGTTGTTCTAACTTCATATTATTCTTTATTGTACAGAGTATATTCATTTTAATCTCTTATTCTCTTATATAGCGCTCAGTCCTTCATATCAATAATATAATAAAAATGATTACCTATTAATTCAGTTACCAGCAACATCAATATTATAATTTATTAGCAATCTATGTTAAATAATTTAACTTTGCAATAAGAATGTTTACCAAAAATGGATAAAAACATTTCCATTAAGTGATTAAAACATAATGATATAATTTCATTTTTTAAATTTTAAACAATAGAAACTTATATATCCTTAATCAAGGGGCAGTGAAAATGACATTTATTTTGGAATAAAAAAGATTGTTTATAGAATTAAATATTGAAAAACATAACAAATAAGAATAAATTACTTACAATACAACCACTCTCTATATGTTAACATGGGTTATATTTTTAATTGAAAATATAACGCTTATCTTCTAAATTGTTCCGTAAAACTAGATGGTTATATTAGGGCGAGATGCGAACTAAAGCTCGCACTTATATTTACGCTGAATATATATAAAATGAATCGAGAATTTTTCCGCTAAAATCAGATAATGAATTTGTTATTATCAAGCACAATAATATTGTCAAAGAATAACTTTCCTCCCTGAAAAATTAAGTCTAAATGATGACTACCCACTTCTCCCCCGCCTAATCCAAGATGTAACCCGGGATGCCTTTCTTCAAACCCCGCATTTAATCCATATAGCCTCTCCACACCACAGTTGGTCCCGATACCAAACTCTTCAATCGTACTGTTACTAGAGTTAGCTGATAGATATTTATCAAAATCTTTCGAAAATTCAGTGCATTGACAGGTAAAATCGATAATTTTGCTATTTTTGATAGTCAAGTTGAAGAAGTCACTGACAACACCATACTTAATTGCAAAAGGTATTGTACTCAGAAATGCACCGCTAAAACTGATAGAGCCTTCCAGATTATGTAGTTTTGTTGCAATTTCACCCGGTGTCAGATCATAATTACCAATGCCATCAATTGATGTCCAGGATTGCTTCTCACTAAAAGTTGCAGTAAGAATATGCTCATCATTCTGCTGATAGATTACTTTTTTACTATTATTAGCCAAATTAATTAAAATATTATTTCTGTCTTTGATAACATTTAACTCTTCAGAAAATGCTTCATAAAAATGTTCGCTATAATCTTTAAATAAAACAGACTTTCGCCAGTTTTCTCGCATAACTTTTCTTATTGCTGACAAAAACTCAGGACCGGATGATTTAAAAGGTTTTAAAGTTGAAGAAAGATAGAAAAATACATATAAATCACAACATTCAATCTCCCTAACTAATGTATCGGAAGAGGTTAGTTCAAGAGATAATGAAGATATATTCAAAGTAGGAAATTCTGGCGAGACGGTTATAACATCTTCAACAATATTCTTGTGTTCTTTATCCCATCCAACAAATATATTAATTATATTCTCTTCATGTTTTTTTTCTTTAATAGCGGGATGATGTAACAAGCAAGTCAGCATGTTTTTTATATTTTTCCTTTTTTTATTAAGAAATAACACAATAACCTCCTGATAAATAACGGGGAATAACATCCCCGTTAAGTTGTCAGAAATTTAATTTCTATAATGCTAAACAGGCCACATTGCAGTTCCAACTGGAACAATAGCTTTTTGTTGCATTATTTCAACAGCTTCTTCAAAGGTTTCTTCTTCAAACCATTCATTCAGTTCGATTGCATCGTTTTCCATCTTAAACTCCAGTCTTTACATTACTGAATGCGAATATATGCTAGCAGCTATTATCGCATAGCGATTCAAACAGAAGTACTATAAGTCAACCAGCATACATATATCATAAATAAATTTGATATATTGTTTAGAAGAATCGTTATATTGAACATTATTATTAAATAATACTTAATCTTATTACTAGGATTTTATTATCTAGCTAGAAAGTTGCTGCAAATGTTGAGAGACAACTTCAGTAATAAAATCTACCACCTTCCTTATTTTCAGGGAATATGCCAAATCTGCATGAATAACAAGCCAAAGAGGCTGATCTAACCCCAGCTTAGGAGAAAGGCAAATGAGATCAGCAGAATCAGCAATAAAATGAGGTAGAACTGCCAATCCCAGACCTGCTTTAACCGCCGCAACCTGAGCTAAGAGTGAAGTTGTCGCTATAGAAAGCGGACGACCATTCAGGGTTTTTTCCATCCATTTGTACATTGGAAGTTGCTGGCTCTCATCAGTCCAGCCAATAAAATGAGCATGACTATAGGCTTCATCAGATATCTGAGATGGATAATTTTCCCAGTATTGTTTACTGGCATATAATCCAAAACCCAGTATTCCAATCTGACGGACAGTAACATGGCCTTGTTCCGGCCTGACAAGGCGAAGAGCTAAATCAGCATCTCGGCGATGAAGGTTGACAGTACGTGAATCAGTAATAATTTCCAGTGCCAAGTCTGGGTATTTTTTCTGCAAAACCGACAGATTAGGAATAATTAAATTGCTAGCCAGCATTTCTGTTGTTGCAAGACGCACTTTACCAGCGATTTTTGTACGTACATCAACTTCTGTCAAAAATGAATTTGCTGCAGTTTCCATTGCTTCTGCTTTTTCCAACAATCCCCTTCCATCTTCTGTTAACTGGTAGCCAGTCTGATGGCGAAAGAACAGAGGCATCCCAAAAGTTGCTTCCAGCCTTTCAATTTTTCTGGACACTGTTGCAATACCAACCCCAAGAAGGGTTGCTGCATTACTGATAGTTCCGGTCTGAGCAACTGCCAGAAATACACGAATATCATCCCAAATAAGTGATTGCATATCATGACTTCCATTTTTGGAAAATTATTTTCTATTTATATCTAAATATCTTTTTTTTCGACTATGCCACAATCATCCTAATAAAAATACAATCAATTTGATTTAATAAAAATTTAATCGAGTCAATAATATGCGTATACGAAATACACCACAGTTAGCGATTGTTCTGACATTAATTGCAACATTTTTTTGGGGTTCAAATTTTCAGGTAACAAAGATTACCCTGATGAATCTGCCTCCGTGGACTGCTTCTGCTGAACGCTTTGCTTTTGCTGCCTTATTTATTTTCCTATTTATGATATCCAGAAAAAAATTTAACATTGGAATACTCAGAAAAAACTGGATTACTTTTATTCTCCTCGGAGGAATTGGAGTTGCAGGATTCAATGGTGCATTATTTGTTGGTCTCCAATATGCAAACCCTGTTAGTGCTGCATTAATAATGGCAACAACACCTGTCACTACCAATATTTTTGAGAGCATCATTAATCGCCGTTCTCCTGATATAGTACGTATAACAGGAATGATACTCAGTTTGTTTGGTGTGATTCTGGTTGTTACCAATGGTCAATCTATGTTGGGTAACACTACTCATATTAATACTGGAGAATTAATTATCTTTTTGGGATCTCTAGGCTGGGCAATTTATACCATTGGGATCCGCACTTTTGTTATAGAATCAACACCTCTGGAATCCACTGGCTGGACGATGTTTTTTGGCACAATTATATTGTCGATCATTGCGATTTCAGTTGAATCACCCGTTTCGACATTATTATCTGCACCCTTTGAAAGTCATTTAGCTGATTTTTATATGGGTCTTGCTGGTTCTGTTGTTGCTTATCTATTCTGGAACATAGCAATTACTATTCGTGGCGCAGGAAAAACAGCTATCTTTTTTAATTTTGTCCCTATTTTCGCATTAGCGATACAGACTATTGTAGGAGACAGCCCCAGTTTCATCCAACTTTCCGGTAGCGCTCTCACTATTATTGGTGTGCTGATTGGACAGGGTATCAGCAAGGGCTCTGAGAGAACTTCACAATAAAAGTCACTATGAAGTTCGTATTATGCAAGGCACAACTTTATAAAAATGTGGAGATCCGGTGCTAACGCTATTATGGAAATATGTAACCTATCACTGAACACCGGGATCCAATCTCTGCCCAGTTAATTTTAATTCAGGCATTGTGATTGAACGACCGGAAATAAATTATGGGGCGAATAATGCAAGAATATCCTGAATTATGGATTGACCTTATGTACTACCTGAGAAATGCCTGGCCACAGATATCCGGCGCATTGCTGGCTATCATGATCTGTTATGGACGGCTGATTTATGACGGTGTGGAACGCAAAAACCGATGGGCTGAACCTCTTCTCTGTGGAGCACTTTCATGGGGATTCTCCAGCGGGCTAGAGCTGATTGGTATTCCTGTCAGCGTATCACCTGCTCTTGGCGGCGCAGTGGGTTTTCTTGGTGTGGAGAAATTACGCGAATTTGTGATACGCGCTATTGAGCAACGCATGGAGGAAAAGGCTCATAAATAGATAACCCAAAATATATATACACAATGGATTTCAAGATGCGTCGCGGCGGCAAGGGAGATTATCCCCAGGAGCATAGATAACTATGTGACTGGGGTGAACGAATGCAGCCAACAAAGAGGCAACTTGAAAGACGAAGTGTATAAAGCTCTGCATATTTGTAGAGCTATTAAATAGCAGATCTGATAATAAATATTATATTAAATCCCCTCTAAAAACATTTCATCAAATAACTGTGATTTAATGATATGGCGTAACGTCATTAATACCTGTTAAATTCTCCGGCATACCAACCTCGGAAAGAGATTGGATATAAATATCATCGCATTCTTCACACAGAAAACCGATGAATAATTTTATTTAAACATTAAATAAAAGAGAGGTAATTCATGGCTAATTATTTAATCCGCGTTGAAATCTATGGTGCAGGCCCAAGAGAAATTAATGCTCTCAACGAATCACTTAAAACAATTAACTTTAATAATAAAGTGGTATTTTCAAATGGCAATGTTATGGCCTTACCTGCCGGCACTTATGTTGGTTATTCATTAAACACTGCCGCTGAAATAAGAGATAAAGTATATAAATTAGCATCTCCACTTTCCGCGAGAAACCCATCAATATTTGTTTGCCAATATAATGAATGGTCTGCATATCTTTATCCTGCATCCATCAATGCATCTGCATCTGAATCCTAATTAAAAAATTAGGTAATTTAATTCTCCAGTCAACCGATTGGCTGGAGAATCGTTTTTTTGCAAAAAATTTTATATTCACTATCATCTATCTCGTTATATACATTAGAAAAAACATTAAAAAAATAAAAATAAAATTACCCATCCAAAATATCTCCTACAAAAACAAACGATTGAAAATTACAATTCATTTAATTCATCATTAAAAACAAGATAAATTAACATAATTTTTATTAAACATTAATAATTAGAATAATCAAAAATATAGACTATTATTTAAAATATACTAAAACAAACAACTACCATTAGCTAATGGAACGTTTCCTTTAGAAAGGTTGATTTTTTATTTACTTATTAATGAGCAAGGAGCGGTTATGAAAATCATAAATTTAATTTATCATAGAATGTTTAATTTTATTATTATGATGTTACTTACTACCACATCAATTTCAGCATTCTCTTCTGGGTATCACCCAATAACCATTGATAATAGAACAAATTATACAATCACTGTCTATGCACCATCTGTCTATTCTGTTTGCACATATCAGCCAACACAAGGCAATCCTGTAGTAATAACAGTGGGGCCGGGAAAGAAAGGAACTTTTACTTGGGAAGATAAAAACTCTCTCAGCTGTTTTCTCTCCGAAAAAATAACAGGGTTTAAATTTATTACTCAGGATAATAAATTATTATGGTCCGGCCGTATAGGAATGATAGAAGTATCCCCCACTATTTTATCTGATTATTATTGGACAATTTTTTACTCTAAACAATATTGCCCAGCACGTTTGAATGAAATAAGTGAAAAAACTGATGGAGCTCCTCCACCAAGTTATATACGCGCTTATTTTAATTCAGAACCAATAAAAATAGACTCTCTCTATGATGTGTATCATAACAAAATCGGTAATTTTGAAAATTCAGATCAAGGATGGACTATTACTCTTCTTCAACCACCAGAAGGGACAAAACTTGAATATGCCGGAGATCCCAGCCGATGGACATGTTGGAATTAACTATTATTAATGAGCCTCTGCTACTTCAGAGGCTCTGAATATATCTTTATTTAGTATTATACTGAGCTTCGGCTTCGATAAAACGCTGCTGGATCGTCTTATTTGGTGCTTTGCCCAACAAGCTCACCACCACAATGGCAAGCGAGGCCAGAATAAATCCGGGGATGATTTCGTACAGACCAAACCACTCAAACTTCATCCATACCAGTACAGTCACAGCACCCACCAGCATACCCGCTAATGCGCCGTTGCGTGTCATGCGTTGCCAAATCACCGAAATCAGGATTACTGGGCCAAATGCTGCGCCAAAACCCGCCCAGGCATTACTGACTAAAGCCAGCACTTTATTATTTGGGTTAGTCGCAATCACAATGGCAATAGCCGCGACCAACAGCACCATCATCCGTCCGACCCATACCAGTTCTTTCTGGCTCGCTTTCGTACGAATAAAGGCTTTATAAAAATCTTCTGTCAGAGCACTGGAACACACCAGCAACTGGCAGCTCAGTGTACTCATGACCGCAGCCAAAACCGCAGACAACAAGATACCCGTGATCCACGGATTAAATAACAGTATGCCCAGCTCCATAAAAATACGCTCATGGTTTTGTAATACCGGGCCAGCCTGATCCGTATGGATTGAAAAATATGCAATACCAAAGAAACCTACCGCTGACGTACCCGCAAGACATAACAGCATCCACGTCATACTGATACGGCGCGCTTTATGGATAGTCTGATGAGAATCTGCGGCCATAAAACGGGCCAGAATATGGGGCTGACCAAAGTAACCTAACCCCCAGCCCAACAATGAGATGATGGCCACAAAATTCAGGTTCTTAAATATATCCATATAGACAGGATTTTTCGCCTCAATAATGGTAATGGCCTTCTCCACGCCACCCACGTTGAGTAAAATCAGCACAGGCACCAGAATCAAAGCAAAAATCATTAAGGTTGCTTGCACGGTATCAGTCCAGCTCACCGCCAAAAATCCGCCGAGGAAAGTGTAGGCAATCGTAGCTAACGCACCCAGCCAGATAGCGTGTTCGTAGCTGATACCAAATGTATTTTCAAACAGCAGTCCACCCGCTACAACCCCCGACGCACAGTAGATAGTGAAGAAAATCAGGATAACAACGGCAGAGATAATACGGAGAACTTTACTGCTATCATCAAAGCGGTTGGTGAAATAATCCGGTAAAGTCAGCGCATTATTATTGATTTCTGTATGAACACGTAATCGGCCTGCGACCCAGCGCCAGTTCAGATAGGCTCCCAGTAATAAGCCCAACGCGATCCAGATTTCTGATACACCGGATAAAAAAATCGCCCCCGGCAACCCCATTAATAACCAGCCACTCATATCAGAAGCGCCAGCAGATAGTGCTGTTACTACACTGCCTAATCGCCGGCCACCCAGAATATAGTCATCGAAATTCTTGGTGGCACGGTAAGCCATGAAGCCTATCAGTAGCATCCCGGCTATATAGACAATGAAGGTAATTAGCATTGGTGAATTTACTGTCATGCAGGTTCTTCTCCATAGTATTTTTTGCAAATCCTGTTTATTCAGACTACTTGATTTGCGTCAATGATGTGTTCTGTACTTATACCCGTCGTCTTTCAAACTGCCTCTTTATTGGCTGCGCTCGCTCACCCCAGTCACATAGTTATCTATGCTCCCGGGGATGAACTCCCTTGCCGCCGCGATGCGGCTTGAAATTCATTGGGTATAGATTTCCCACTTCTTTCAGCGCAATATCTCTCTCAGGACAAGGTGTTCTGTTGTCAGGTTTTACCCATCTTGCTTTCAGACTGCCTTTTGCTGGCTGTATGCAACTCGAAGTTTACTGGGTAGGCCAGAGTTGTACCTGAAGATTATTTCACCTGAAGGTGGCGTTGTTCCGATATGTAATTTATATTTGTAATTATTTAAAAATCACTTTCTATCCTAAATTAGCTAAAACATTTTTAACAACTGATTAACGGCATTTTTTACAAGAAACGTTCGCCAAGTCACATTTATCACCCATAAAGTTGCACCTTCCATAAAAAACCCTATGTAGCCAAATGAAAATAAATACTTATCTATCATGTAGATAATAGATTAATAATCATGAGCCACAAATTATATGTTCAAAATCAGATTGATTTCACAAATTCTGAATAATGGCTTTTAACAAAGTTGCACAAAGTTGCAACATGGAAGATATTGTTCCGTAACTTGATTAGTCTTCCTATTAAGGAGTGAGAATGGGTAGTACCACTATGGGCGTGAAGCTCGATGAAGCAACGCGTAACCGCATCAAAGCTGCTGCACAACGAATTGAGCGCACACCACACTGGCTGATTAAGCAAGCCATTTTTAATTATCTCGAACGTCTTGAAAATGAGGAAAAGATCCCGGAAATATCAGCCGCTCAGGATAACAAAGAAGAAAAGATTTCCGAAGAAGAATCACCAATTGAAGCCCGTTATCAGCCGTTTCTGGACTTTGCCGAGCACATTTTACCCCAATCGGTGAAACGTTCTGCAATTACTGCGGCTTATCGGTTACCTGAAACACAGGCTGTTCCAATGTTACTGCAACAAGCTCAGTTACCAGAAGAACAATCCAAAGCGGCACATAAACTCGCATATTCCATCGCAGAGAAATTACGCCAGCAAAAACAGGGTATTGGGCGCGCCGGTCTGGTTCAGGGGCTACTACAGGAATTTTCACTCTCTTCACAGGAAGGTGTCGCACTGATGTGCCTTGCCGAAGCCCTGCTGCGCATTCCTGATAAAGCAACCCGCGATGCACTCATCCGCGACAAAATCAGTAACGGTAACTGGCACTCCCATCTGGGGCAAAGCCCGTCCATGTTCGTTAATGCTGCGACATGGGGATTACTGTTTACCGGTAAATTAGTCTCTACCCATAACGAAGCCAAATTATCCAAATCACTGACCCGAATCATTGGCAAGAGCGGTGAACCATTGGTGCGCAAAGGCGTAGATATGGCAATGCGTCTGATGGGAGAGCAATTCGTCACAGGCGAAACTATTGCTCAGGCCCTTGCCAACGCCCGCAAGCTGGAGGAGAAAGGCTTCCGTTACTCCTATGACATGCTTGGTGAAGCCGCACTGACTGAAGAAGATGCACAGGCTTATATGGTCTCTTATCAACAGGCCATTCATGCAATTGGTAAGGCATCGAACGGCCGGGGCATTTATGAAGGGCCGGGTATTTCTATCAAACTTTCCGCCCTGCATCCCCGCTATAGCCGCGCCCAGTATGAACGCGTGATGACCGAACTCTACCCTCGCCTGCTTAGCCTGACTTTACAGGCGCGTCAGTATGATATCGGTATCAATATTGATGCAGAAGAAGCGGATAGGCTGGAAATTTCCCTCGATTTGCTGGAAAAACTCTGCTTTGAACCTCAACTGGAAGGCTGGAACGGGATTGGTTTTGTTATTCAGGCCTACCAGAAACGCTGTCCTTTCGTTATTGACAGTATTATCGATTTAGCTCAGCGCAGCCGCCACAGACTGATGATCCGTCTGGTAAAAGGGGCTTATTGGGATAGTGAAATCAAGCGTGCCCAGATTGACGGTCTGGAAGGCTATCCGGTTTATACCCGCAAAGTGTATACCGATGTTTCTTATATCGCCTGCGCCCGTAAGTTGCTATCTGTGCCTAATCTTATTTACCCTCAGTTTGCAACTCATAACGCCCATACTCTGTCTGCCATTTACCATATCGCAGGGCAGAATTACTATCCGGGACAGTATGAATTCCAGTGTCTGCACGGAATGGGTGAACCGCTTTATGAACAGGTGGTCGGTAAAATTGCGGACGGCAAACTGAATCGCCCGTGTCGAATCTATGCACCGGTCGGAACCCATGAAACTTTACTGGCCTATCTGGTTCGACGCCTGTTGGAAAATGGGGCGAATACCTCATTCGTTAACCGTATTGCTGATACCAATCTACCGATCGATGAACTGGTTGCCGATCCGGTAAAAGTGGTTCATGAACTGGCTAAATCTGAAGGGCAAATCGGCCTGCCTCATCCAAAAATTCCATTACCAATTGACTTATATGGTAAAAATCGTGCCAATTCGTCAGGATTAGATCTTTCCAGTGAGCACCGTTTAGCTTCTCTTTCCAGCGCGCTGTTGAGTTCTTCCATGGAAATATGGAACAGCGAACCGTTATTGGGTGGTGACTATACTCATACTGAGGAATTACCGGTTGCCAGCCCGGTTAACAACCCGGCCAAATCTTCTGATATCGTCGGCTATGTGCGGGAAACCACAGAGCAGGAAGTCAGCCACGCAATGGATGTCGCCACCAATGCCGAAACCATCTGGTTTGCCACGCCACCGTCAGAGCGTGCAGCTATTTTGGTACGTGCTGCGGAACTGATGGAAGATAACCTGCAATCCCTGCTCGGTATTCTGGTTCGTGAAGCAGGTAAAACGTTCAACAATGCCATTGCCGAAGTTCGTGAAGCGGTGGATTTTCTCTATTACTACGCCGATCAGGTGCGTCAGGATTTCGCCAATGATACCCATCGCCCACTTGGGCCTGTGGTCTGTATCAGCCCGTGGAACTTCCCTCTGGCCATTTTCACCGGTCAGATTGCCGCTGCATTAGCGGCTGGTAATAGTGTTCTGGCAAAACCAGCAGAACAGACACCACTGATTGCAGCGGTCGCCGTTAAAATGCTGCATCAGGCAGGCATTCCGCGCGAAGTACTACAATTATTGCCGGGGCAAGGGGAAACTGTCGGTTCTATGCTGGTAGGCGATGAACGTGTGCGTGGCGTGATGTTCACCGGCTCCACCGAAGTTGCCAGCCTGTTACAGCGTAATATCGCCGGACGTCTTGATGCTCAGGGCCGCCCGACGCCACTGATCGCAGAAACCGGTGGGATGAATGCGATGATTGTCGATTCCTCCGCCCTGACTGAACAGGTTGTCACTGATGTGGTTGCCTCTGCTTTTGACAGTGCTGGCCAGCGCTGCTCTGCCTTGCGTATTCTGTGTATACAGGATGATGTTGCAGACAGAACACTCACCATGCTGAAAGGCGCAATGGCGGAATGCCGGATGGGGAATCCTGAACATCTGTTCACCGACATCGGCCCGGTGATCGATGCCGAAGCAAAAGCGAATATCGAGCGCCATATTCAGGCTATGCGCACTAAGGGCAGAACGGTTTATCAGGCGACTCATGAAAATGTGGCAGACAGTCGGGAATGGTCACAGGGAATGTTCGTCAAACCTACCCTTATTGAGCTGGAAAGTTTTGATGAGCTGAAAAAAGAGATTTTCGGCCCTGTTCTGCACGTTGTCCGTTTCAAGCGGGACGAGTTGGATCAACTGCTTGATCAGATTAACGCTTCCGGCTATGGATTAACATTAGGCGTTCACACCCGTATTGATGAAACCATCTCTCAGGTCACGGGTAAGGCAAAAGTCGGTAATTTATATGTTAACCGCAATATGGTCGGTGCCGTTGTTGGTGTCCAGCCATTCGGTGGTGAAGGATTGTCCGGCACCGGGCCTAAAGCCGGCGGACCGCTTTATCTTTATCGCCTGTTGTCCCAGCGCCCAGTCAATGCTGCAACTCAGACATTAGCGCGTCAGGATGAGGAATATCCGCTGGATGCCACTATCCGCACTGCCCTGCACTCTCCTTTCAACAAACTGGCTGAATGGGCTACATCAAATAACCACTCGGAACTGAGCCACATCATTCAGGAATACGCTTTACTGGCTCAGGGCGGGACAACGCGCTTACTGCCGGGACCAACGGGCGAACGTAATACCTACACCCTGTTGCCGCGCGGTCAGGTTCTCTGTCTTGCAGATAATGAGCAGGATACTCTGATTCAGTTAGCCGCAGTGCTTTCAGTTGGTTGTCAGGTGGTCTGGGAAAAGGATGAACTTCACCAGCAGTTACTCAAACAGTTACCAAAAGAAGTTCGTCACGCCATTTATTTAGTGAATGACTGGCAGAATGAAGACACGGTTATGGAAGCGGTTATTTATCACGGTGATTGCGATCAGTTACGGCAGGGATGTGAAACCGTTGCACAACGTAAAGGGCCGATTGTTTCAGTGCAGGGTTTTGCCCGGGGCGAAACTAATCTGTTGCTGGAGCGCCTGCTGCATGAACGTTCATTGAGTGTTAACACCGCAGCGGCAGGAGGAAATGCCAGCTTAATGACCATCGGTTAAAAAAGCGGAATTAAAAAAATAGATTAGCCAATTTATTTATAATCATTTGATTAAATCAAACGATTAAATCAAATGATTAAAATAACCCGCTTAGTTCTATTTGGTTATATATTTATAACCAAATAGACATATAAGACATGATGTATTAAAAATAAAGGGGAATGCACTATTTGTACATTCCCCTCTAAAACTGACCAAATTGTTCAGCCAAACAGACGCTATGTTTTTGCCGAATTAATCAATGCCCGTTCTGTTGCCAGCTCAGATATTGTTCGTATTTACGCAGCGCGATATTGTAATTACTGAAAGCAGATTCGGACAGCTTCTCACTCAATTTTTCCTGAATTTTTTCTGGTGTAAACTCTTCTTCAGGATAATTGTCTGAGGTCAGTAACTCATCCAATCTGCGCAGACGAACCACGTATTCACGCACTGTGCTGTGGCTCATCTCGGTTTGTTCAAACAGATACTGTTTAAATGACATAATGTCGAAATAATCAGTCTGGCTATTGCAATAAATTTCACTACAGAAGCGGCACAGCGCTACAAATTTACCCTGTAACTCATTCCATGTTTTGTCATCAACCAATTCGGTCATCTCGGAAATTGCTTCTTTATTGATAACCTGACCGTTAAAAACAAGGGAAATACGGTCAAGAGTCTTATGACAATGCAAACAATGAGTCTGACTATGTTTATAGTCCTTAATATAACGGCTAAGAGGCCGTTTCTTTTGTGTTGTAACAGACATAAGAGATAAAGCCCTGTGTGTAGTCTTAACAAAAAACAAATAAGCAAAAAGTTACTTCTCTGGATTCAAACGCGCCCGCAGCCTTTTTATTGCCTGGCTGTGGAGCTGACTCACGCGAGATTCCCCCACATTAAGCACCGCGCCAATCTCTTTAAGATTCAGTTCTTCCTGATAGTACAGCGTCAGAACCATTTTTTCCCTTTCAGGTAACGACTCAATAACATCGATAACCCGCTGACGGAGATCACCTTCCAATAACTGTTGGAGAGGATTTGTCTCATGCTCTTCCTCAATTACTGGCTCACAGCTTTCGCCGTAAATTTCGTGCCATTCGTCATAAGAAAATAGCTGACTGTTATTGGTTTCTAACAGTATTTGCCGATATTCTATCAGATTAATCTTTAATTCTTTAGCAACTTCCTGCTCACTGGCTGGACGGCCTAACTCTTGCTCAAGTTTACGGATGGTTTGCGTGACTTCCCGTGCATTGCGTCGCACACTGCGTGGCGCCCAATCACGGCTCCTCAACTCATCCAACATTGCACCTCTGATGCGCTGCACTGCATAAGTGGTAAACGCCGTTCCCTGTAGGGAATCGTAACGCTCCACTGCGTTCAGCAACCCTATGCCACCGGCCTGAAGCAGGTCATCAAGCTCGACACTGGCAGGCAACCTCACCTGTAGCCTCAGTGCTTCATGGCGAACCAGTGGTACATAGCGCTTCCAGAGGCTATTTTTGTCCATCACGCCTTCGGCGGTATACAAATCGCTCACAACAACAGACACCTTTGGATAAGAGACTGGATACCATTATCCAATCCCCTAACGGGTACAATCGTTTGAACAATGAAGTAAAAGCGCTTCTTTTTCACCTATGCGAAATTTTTGTTGTCCGCCTTGTGTCGCAAGTTTCAGGCTGTCCCTGACAATACCCGTCGTCTTTCACGTTGTCTCTTTGTTGGCTGCGTTCGCTCACCCCAGTCGCATAGTTATCTATGCTCAGGGGTTCACTCCCTTGCCGCCGCGATACAACGCGAAATACTTAGGGTATTCCCTTTAAATAGCACCTAAAAAATAAGGATCGGCAAGCCGATCCCTTTTTTAGATGTAGGAGCTATGCAGGTTGCCCTGCATAAGCCCTTAGCTGAGTAATAAAAATTAACGCAGCAGAGACAGAACGGTCTGTGGAACCTGGTTCGCCTGAGCCAGAACAGAAGTACCAGCTTGTTGCAGGATCTGGCCACGGCTCATGTTAGAAACTTCAACCGCGTAGTCAGCGTCTTCGATACGGCTACGAGCAGCGCTCAGATTGTTAACAGTGTTGTTCAGGTTGTTAACAGTAGATTCCAGACGGTTTTGAACTGCACCCAGTGAACTGCGTAGGCTGTCTACATCTGACAGAGCTTTATCTAATTTAGCCAATGGATTTGCTGTAGGTTTTTCCCCTGCTTCTTTTTTCTCGTTAAGAGCTGTATTTGCAGCGGCAAGTTTCTCTTTTAAACCAGCTTCTGCGTCAGAATCTTTGTTATCAGACAATGCTTTCGCAGCGTCTGCTACATCTTTTTCAGCCTTTGCTACTGCCTCTTCTTGTTCTGGAGTCTGTTTCAATGCCACTCTAAAGTCATTCAGTTTTAACTCCTGGCTGTCAATTTTTTTCAAATCGATTTTGATAGTTTCGCCATCGTTAGCACCAACCTGAATATTCAGAGTAGTATCTTTGCTTAATACTTTTACGCCATTAAACTGAGTTTGTTCAGAAATACGATCAATTTCACTCAGGCGCTGAGTCACTTCTTCTTGAATAGACTTCAGGTCGCTTGGAGAGTTAGTACCGTTTGTCGCCTGAACGCTCAGTTCGCGGATACGTTGCAGGTTGTTATTGATTTCGTTCAGAGAACCTTCGGTAGTCTGAGCAATGGAGATACCGTCGTTTGCGTTACGGGAAGCCTGAGTCAGACCTTTAACGTTAGCAGTGAAACGGTTAGCAATCGCTTGACCAGCAGCATCATCCTTCGCGCTGTTAATACGTAAACCAGAGGACAGACGCTCAATCGCAGAACCTAAAGTACCCTGAGATTTAGTCAGGTTGTTTTGAGCCAGCAGAGATGAGTAGTTAGTATTGATTACTGATGCCATAGTAGAGTTCCTTTTTAAAATCAAGTCGATATAATTAGTCTGAGCCTGTTTGCTCACGGTGTTCATCACCGCCAACAATTTTATCGGCTACTTAAAAAGAACCTTTAATATTTCTTGAAAAAAGTTTTTCATTTTTTTCTTACTTCTTGTTTCTCCGATGGTTTTCAAGTTACATCGCGGCTGCAAAGAAACGAATTTGCCAAGCCAAAGGCTGGACTGCGGTGAAGAAAAGCAGGAACCTTTCATTAATCTCCAGGAGCATAAGTAACCGTATATTTATAAAAACGGTGACTGGCGTGAGCGAGCACAGCCAATAAATAGACAGCCTGAAAGACGACAGATATACCGATAACCCAAACAGCGCCTGTTCTCATCAACTATTCCATCCATCAAAAAAATCGTTTTCTCAGTAAACTTTTCGCAAATTAATCCGATAACAACTCCAGTGATGCTTTACAAATAAAGGAGTCAATATGGCTAGCATTTCCTCATTAGGGGCCGGGTCCGGGATGGATTTGGGTTCTTTGCTGGATAAACTTCAGGCAGCAGAAAGAAAACGTTTAGAACCATTAGCACAGCAACAAACAAGCTATAAAGCAAAGCTGACCGGTTTTGGCACATTAAAAGGCAGTCTGGAAAAACTTCAGACCGCTTCGGAAGAACTGAAAAAATTCGATAAGCTTAATACAACTAAAACAAGCGAAGACCATAAATTATTTACTCCAAGCACGGATTCCAAAGCCAGCCCGGGTAACTATAAGATTGAAGTTGAGCAGCTTGCCGTAGCGCAATCTTTGCAAACCACATCTGTTCCCAGTGTAAAAGAGCAGTTGGGAGAAACTTCGGCAACAAGCCGTACTATCGTTATTGAGCAGGAAGGTAAAGACGGTAAAACAGAACTCATGAAGATTGCTCTGACCGATGAGCAAACTTCTCTGGTTGAGATCCGTGATGCAATTAATAAGCAGGAAGGTAATGTTAACGCCAGCATTATTAAAGCCGACGATAAGAATAATTATCTGATTCTGACCGCTAAAAAAGCGGGTACAAAATCGATGATGAAAATCAAGGTCGAAGGTGATAATAAACTGAACGAATTGCTGGAGTACCCACCAAGCGATAAAAAACGCACTGGTGTAATGCAAGAAAAAGTTCCCGCAAAAAATGCAGTATTACACGTTAATGGTGTCAAGATTGAGCGCCAGACTAATGAAATAAAAGATGCACCTGAAGGTATTACCCTGAATCTGAAAAAAGTTTCAGAAAAAGAAACTGTAAAAATCACAGGGGAAAAAGGCGAAATCAAAGAAGTAGAACAGTTCAAATCAGAAACACTGGTTGTTTCCCGTGATATTGAACCAATGCAAGAAGCAATTAAAAAGTGGGTTGATGCTTATAATGACTTACAGTCTACTTTTGATTCACTGACCAAATTTAAAGCGGTCGGAAAAGGTGAAGCGGCGTCAAAAGATAATGGTGCTTTGCTGGGTGACGGAACACTGAAAAATATCCAGAACCAATTAAGACACCAATTATTTGCTGCCCAGAATGTTGCTGATATCGCTACCTTAAATAAATTGGGTATTAAACAGAAATTGGATGGCACACTGGAAATCAATAAAGATAAACTGGAAAAGAACCTGAAAGAGAAACCAGCCAACGTGAAGGCTTTCTTTATGGGCGATGGTGAAAAAACCGGCTTTGCAACCCAGACTTACAATCTATTAAAGAAAACGTTAGATAGCCATGAAGGGACTATCGCAACCGCAACCGAAGGCATTAATAAAAGTCTTAAAACCCTTGAGAAACAAGTGGAGCGGACAAATGACACTATTGATGCCACAATGGAGCGTTATAAACGTCAATTCACAGAATTGGATAAACTGATGAATTCCCTGAATAACACAAGTTCATCCCTATTCCAGCTTTTAAGATAATTAAAGGATAATATGTATCAACGTTCGGCAAGCCAGTTATACGCTCAGGTAGATCTTGAGAGCGAAATTATGAATGCTTCTCCCTATCAGTTGATTCAGATATTGTTCAATGGGGCGCTCAGCGCCCTACGTCGTGCAATTATTCTGATGCAACAGGGAAATATCCCGGAAAAAGGTTTAGCTATTTCAAAGGCGATAAATATCATTGATAATGGTCTGAAAGAAGGACTTGATTTCGAAAAAGGCGGAGAGATTGCTCAGAATCTTTCTGCTTTATATGATTATATGAGTCGTCGTTTACTCCATGCTAATTTACGCAACGATGAGAAGGCTATTACCGAAGTGATTGATTTACTTACCGAGATTTCAGATTCTTGGCGGCAGATAGGTCCTCATTACAACGCCAGTCAGGATATTGTTTGATGAAAAATGATCTGGATCTTTTGTCAGCTTACCAGCAGATCCTTAGTTTAAGTGAGCAGATGCTTGATTTAGCTAAAAATGAAAAATGGGATGTACTTGTCGATATGGAAATCACCTATCTGAAAGCAGTAGAAGTGGTTACCTTAATATCAGAAGATTCAGATGCGCCTATTTCATTGCAGCAGAAATTAACCAAAATTTTGCAGACTGTCTTGGATAATGAAAATGAAACTAAGCGGTTATTACAAAAACGCTTAGATGAACTCAGCGACCTGATTAAACAGGAAAGCTGCAAACAATTATTGCATGATACTTATGGGCAATTCCCTGTCAGTGATTATGAAATGGAGTTAACGCCTACGACAGAGAAAACATAAAAATAACAGCGGCACCATAATATTTTATTAATATAATAATAATGAGTGGTATCGTTTATTGATCTTATTTCAGGTGGTGTCATTTAGTCACCATCCCTTTTTCGGGGATCCTGATCCGGCATTATATTTTATGCATAATTTGCAAACAATCAATATAAAAACACAAACATTTTCAACACAAAAAATTAACGCAAAGATGATAATAACGGCTGTTTCTTGCAAGAAGAATACGGAAGAACAATCAAATTTTATTATTATTTAAAATAATATATTCAATGGAATGATATGAAAAAATTTCTCACTTTTACGATGTTATTTATCCCAGCGATAGGTATCGCTTCGACAAATGAAAATTTAGATTACTGCGCTACGACAGAATCGTGGGCAGCTTATCAGGTTATAAACGCCGCAGTCAGAAAAAATAACCAACTGGATAAGCATCAGGCAAATTCAATATTAATTAACAGACACCTTCTGGAAAAAAATAAGTTACCGATAACTTATTCAGCCTGGGGCGAACTTTATTCCCAGACAATAGAAGTTACCATTCCTTATATTGACAAGAATAAATCACCGGTGATTATTATTGCTTCATCGATTATTTCTGAAGAGGAATGTTCTTTTTCCGATCCCACCTATGTTGATATCACCCCAAAAAGTTATTAATATCCACTAACAAACGAGTCTCGGTGGCTGCCCCAGTCACCGACGATTGAATATATCACCTGTCATCCTCAAAAAATTAAAAAAGATGAGGTTTTTATGACGAATAATATTTTACAGGCACTCACTTTATTAAAATCTAAAAAATGGGTCGATCTGACTCACAGCTTTGATCAACATTCTCCTCATTTCTCTATGTTTCCCCCTGCTCAAATAAAAACATTATTTAGTTATCAGGATGGCTTTTTCACCCAACAATTTACTTTTGTCGGGCAATATAGTACGCATATTGATGCTCCCTGCCATTTTATTCCTGATGGACGTTTCCTGAATGGAATTGAATTAAAAGAACTGGTATTACCATTAATAGTTATTGACCAATCAGAACGGGCAGAACAAGAGCCTGAATTTTCGTTGTCAAAAGAAGATATTCTCTGTTTTGAAGCCGAGTATGGCATTATTGAAGCCGATACTTTTGTTGCATTAAGAACAGACTGGAGTAAACGCTGGCCTTCTCAGGCGAAAATGGAAAATAAAGACATTAATGGAAATAATCAGACACCCGGCTGGGGATTAGATGCTCTAAAATTCCTGTTTGAGGAAAGGAAAATAAAAGCCATCGGGCACGAAACATTTGATACTGACTCCTCGAAAGATGCCAGAAATAATAATATCTTCCTCGGCGAGCATTACGTTTTAGCACAGGATACGTATCAAATAGAAATCATGAAAAATTTAGACAAGGTTCCTACTCGTGGTGCGATTATTTTTAATATTGTCGCTAAACCAGAAAAGGCAACAGGGTTCCCGGTACGTTCATTTGCGATAATCCCGTAAGTTACAATAGGTAGTTCAAGCATAACTGACAAAAGAATGCACTAAGCTTGAACTACTTTCCTGACAAAAACTATTTAATGCTTAGAACAATACCTTAAACCCTGCTGTTGTATGTATCGGAGTTTCGATTTTATTGCCATGAAGGTAATTTACCTCAGCGTAAACAGAGATATTTTTATTCACATTAGTATTTATACCCAAACCATATTTACCGGTATTACCGGAGTAATTATTATCAAAAGTCACTTTGTTAATATTGACTTTATTGCTGCCATTAAATTCATGGGAAACAGCCAACTTAGCATATGGCATAATCTCCATACTACCTAATGTCAGATGAGTACCAAAACGTGCACCGGCTTCACTTTGTAAGCTATTTGTTCCGTGAATGTCAGTCTGCATACCATTACTGAGTGTATAATCAGCACTGCTGATGTGAGAATAACTGACTCTTACATAGGGATCAAAAGTAACACGTTGAGATATTGGCAAGGTATAGCCCGTTTCCAATGAAGTCGTGAAAGCCCCCTGATTATAATCAGCCCGTCCGATATCACCGCTATTCATTCTGGCTCTAATTTGGTTTTTCAGACGATTACCTTTCAACACTGCATCAAAATACAAACCTGATTGATCCAGATAGGTCGCATACAGACCACTACTGTAACTCTCAACATCGCCATTACCACCGATATTGAATTTAACATTAGATTTACTGTATGACGTGAAGGCACCTGCTAATAATTTACCTCTTCCCAGCTCAAATTGCTTACCTACCCCGATTTGCAACCCATGCATGGTATTTTTAAATGCGGCATAGTGATGAGTATTCAGGCGGCTATTATCGCTAAGATGGCGTACCCAAACCTCCATTTCACCATCATTGCTACGCAAATTGCCCTGCCGCTGGTGTAAAGTATTTAACTCAGTGTTCAGAATATGTTGTGAAGAAGCAGACATGCTCATTATATTTCGGGCACTGGAACTAAAACCAATTGGAACAAGTGTACTCTTATTATCAGTCTTAGTCGGCTTAGTCATTTCTACCGGATCTTGTTTTGGTTCCTGAAGCAGCTCTTTTTTCTCATTTACCAGATACCATTCCGTATGTTCGCCATCTTTTTTACTCTCTAACCGATAACGATACTTATGAATACCAATATCTACGATGCCTTCTTTGTTCAGTAAATCAAACTGAGCATCACCTGCATTGATATAAACAAGACGGATATTTTCTGGGTGAACAATTTCCCGCCCCCTATCTTGGACTAGGATGCCAAAATTACCAGACGCATGGCCTGTCACATAAATCAGATCACCAATATTATCAGCAAGGCTGGTAGATAATTCAAAATTACCGGTACCCGATAAGTTATTTATCTCCAATTTATTATATTGTGCCCCTGACTCATACCCATCCATTATTATTTTACTATCTGGCAGCATTTCGAGATTATGGATCTGCGTCACTAAATATGGCCCTGGTTTTTCAGGGAATGGGGCATCGCCATCTTCTCCATCATCTTCATTCCATGATGGAGTAATCACTACGACTCCAGCTAATTTTAAGTTTTCAATTGAAACATTAGCTGCTGGCACGGGAGTATTTACCTTCACGTTGACAAAATTATCATCAACATTATCAATTGTTAACTCTGCACCTTTAGCAATATAAAGTCTTCCTCTTGATATAGAGTGTGCTTCCATATCAAGTTCACCACCAGTGTTAATAGTTGTATCCTGAATTATCGGCTTCCCTTGACTTTTTCCTTTACGTTTTAACATAAATATTGATGAACCTTTATTAACAATAGAGTTAATCGCTGTTCCTGCATCCTCTATTCTTAAAGTTGAATTTTGATTCAAAGTTATATTTTTTATTTTTTTATCATCACGCAAAAAAATTATGGATTCATTGAATACAGTATCTGAAGGGATGTTATCAATAAAATAGGTTAGCTCATTATTTGCACTAAAAGGATCAAAGCTTCTATCATCAAAAACACCAGAGTTCGAGTCAGCAATAGCGTAACCTGACACACTGAAAACAAACGCAGATATAACTAAAGACAAATAGGTTTTTTTCACTCTACAACCTCTATATTACATTCTCTTTCTTTAGCACTCGATACAACTGACATAAAAAGTGCCGTAACTTAATAATGTTACATTATTTTTATTTTACCCATTCATCATTAATCAACTATTCCCACGCCATATTCACTTAATAAAAAACACGGAACATACATTAATTATCTCGATGATTTATTTAAACAATTCAATTAGAAATAATCTAGCATCATCCACGATAGCATTAACAATAAAACAGAAAATCAATATTTATAACCATCAAAATAACAATTTTTATAATTTCATAATGGGATAATCAATATAAATGGCCCATCATCAAATTTAATAACGCCTGTATTTACGAATAGTTCATCAGTAATTTTAATACTGCCTATCAAAAAATAGATAAGCCTTACCCCTTTTAGAAAGGGGATTAAAAAAATAAAGTATCTACCTTATAAAGGTTATCTGTTCAATTTCCTTCCCGAGAAACTGTATCGAATAAAAAGTATTTAACATTTGACTCATTATTAGTCTAACAAGCAGGAGTTAAGTAATGTTTATGTCGTGCTCTCGTCTCAATAACGAAAATCAGCCTGCATATGAGGTAAATTACGTATTCCTATCTTCTGACTGCAAATTTTCGATCAACTCTCTACAGCAGATTATCTGGTTTGGCTCAAATCCTCCATCCCATCCCCATTCTACAGCCCCAGTTTAATTGCCCTCGCTCAGAGAGTATTGAAAGAAGTTTAACTATAACACATTAATTTTTATTCATTATTTTGGGTTAAATAAATCATATTCAATCATTAGGCTAATCAATAAGCCTAACAAGCAGGAGTTAAGTAATGCCTATGTCGTGCAATCGTATCAATAACGAAGCCCAGCCTTCATATGAGAATACTTCTGAATCTTCCTCTTGCACATTCTCACTCAGTTCTCCACAACAGGTTGTCTGGCTTGATCAAATCCTTCGCCCTGATAATACCTGTTACAATATCGGTTCAGTGATTCTCATTGAGGGAGAATTAGATGAAGCGCTGTTAATTCAGGCTTTTAAAAATGTTATTGAGCGTCATGATGCACTCCGTTTACGATTGATTGATACGCAAGAATTACCCCTGCAAAAAATTGATAATACTTTACCTGTTTCCGTAACAGTGGATGATTTTTCCGGGCATGCCAACCCAGAAGAGCTGGCTGAACAGCATTTCCGCACAACCTTTTTACGCCCGTACGATTTAAATAATGAGTTATTCCGTTTTGAGCTGTTCCGGCTGGGTAATAAACGCTGGAACTGGCAGTTCTTCTGTCACCATCTTATCGGGGATGGAACCACTTTGGGGCTGATTACTGAAGAAATAGCCAACACTTACAGCCAATTGGCCAGAGGTGAAACAATCACTGAAAGCGCCCCCTCTTATATCGACTTTGTGGATGAAGACATCGCCTATCTGAATTCAAAACGCTATATACAGGATCTGCAATTCTGGCTGGAACGCTATGAAAATTTTCCCCCTGCATTACTCAAACCATCAAATCCAGATAAAGCCACAAAACACCAGCCCCCTGAGCCTTTAATTTATCAATTTGACCGAACGCTTTTTCAGCGTATCGAAGAGCTGGTTGCGGCAAACGGGTTATCCGTGCTGCATTTTATGTATGCCATTCTGGCCTGTTATTTTTTCAGGACAACGCATTTTTCACGTACTGACAGCACAGAGGAAATTGTTTTTGGCATCCCCGTACATAACCGTAAAAACATCAAACAAAAACGTATGGTCGGGATGTTTACCTCAGTGATCCCCGTTGGTATTACCGTGGATCCACATGATTCTTTTCTTGATGTTATGAGAAAAGTAGCAACCGAGTTGCGACGTTGTTATAAGCGCCAACGCTTACCGATTGCAGAGTTAAACCGACACTTACAAACCCGTCAGAAAACAGGCCAGAATCAGTTGTTCGATATCATACTGTCATATGAGAAGATCGAAATGAATGCCAGCCTGCCGGAGGCTTCTCTCACATGTGTCAAAATGCAGCGCGGCAACCCGTTTCCTCTGATTGTTGCAATCCATCATTATGCCTTTACAACGAACAGCGAAGATATCCGAAAACCGGTAACACTGGAGTTTAATTACTCTCCCGATTACCTGAGTCAGACTGAGGTTACAGCACTTCAATCCCGTTTAGTTACCCTGGTAGAAGCCGCGATCTCTGCTCCGGAAACCCTGACCCGATACTTGCCGGTGCTGTCGCCGGCTGAACAGCAAAAAATATTGGTGGATTTTAATGCCACTCAGCAGAACTTTACGCAACATGTCTTAATTCATCAGCTTTTTGAAACTCAGGCAGAGCTGTTCCCCGATACCATTGCCGTCGAGTTTAACGGGCAAAAATTGAGTTATGACGAACTCAATCGCCGGGCCAATCGTCTGGCTCATTATCTGATTGCACGGGGTGTAAGGCCAGATAAACGAGTCGCGATTTGTATTGAGCGCAGTCTGGAGATGGTTGTAGGTTTACTGGCTATTCTGAAAGCGGGCGGAGCCTATGTGCCACTCGATCCAGCTTACCCTAGCGAAAGACTGGCCTATATGCTGGAAGATTCAGAGCCAGTGCTCATACTGACCCGGACAACACTGGCTGACAAACTGACCAGCTCCGTACCAACAATTCTGCTGGATAATATACTCGACACCGATCCTTCATTTCTGGCAGAACAACCGGCTGACAATCCGGATGCACAGGCATTAGGGCTAATGCCACACCATCTGGCCTATATTATTTATACCTCCGGTTCAACCGGTCTTCCCAAAGGCGTGATGGTTGAACACACCAATATCACTCGCCTGCTGGCGGCGACACAAGCGCGATTCCGGTTTAATAACAACGATGTCTGGACGCTGTTCCACTCTTTTGCTTTCGATTTTTCAGTGTGGGAATTGTGGGGAGCGCTGGCTTACGGGGGCAAACTCATCGTTGTTCCACTTGAATGTGCCCGCTCACCCCAGATGTTCTATGAGCTGCTTTGCCGGAAGCAAGTCACTATTCTGAACCAGACTCCAAGTGCCTTCCGTCAGTTAATTGCGGCTCAGGATATGATGCCGCATGAGCAGCACACACTGCGCTGCATTATATTCGGCGGCGAAGCATTAGAGTTGCACACCCTCGCCCCGTGGGTTGACCGCAATCCTACTGAACAGACCCGTCTGATAAATATGTATGGCATCACGGAAATTACCGTACATGCGACCTATCGTGAACTGACGGAAGCGGATATCCACGCAAGGCATGGCAGCCTGATTGGGCAGCCTCTGGAGGATTTACGCATCTATATCCTTGATGCTTATGGTCAGCCTGTTCCAATAGGCGTTGCAGGCGAACTCTATATTTCAGGTGCTGGCGTTGCCCGGGGTTATCTGAACCGCCCTGAGCTGACTACCGAACGTTTCCTGCCCAATCCGTTCTCCGGTAATCCGGATGATCGCATGTATAAAACCGGGGATGTAGGGCGCTGGTTGCCCGATGGTAATATTGAATATCTTGGCCGCAATGATTTTCAGTACAAAATACGGGGCTTCCGCATTGAGCTGGGGGAAATTGAAGCCAGACTTAAGCAATGCCACGGTGTACGTGAGGCCGTGGTTCTCCTTCGTGAAGACGAACCAGAAAATAAGCGTCTAATCGCCTACTTACTGCCGCAGAATGGTGTTGAACTGGTTCCGGCGGTTCTGCGCCGCCAGCTGGCAGAACATCTGACGGAATATATGCTACCCAGTGCATTTGTGGTACTTACCGCTTTTCCTCTCACCCCGAATGGCAAACTGGATCGCCGTGCCTTGCCGTTACCTGAACAATCGGCGGTAGTCACGCATGAATATGAACCACCACAAGGAAGAGTAGAAACGGCTTTAGCGCAAATCTGGCAGAATTTATTAGGATTAGAACAGGTTGGTCGCCATGACCATTTCTTTGAATTGGGTGGTGACTCCCTGCTGGCTGTCCAACTGGCGGCCCGTATACGCCGGATCATGGGGCGAGAACTTCCTCTGCAACAGATTTTTAGCCGACCTGTCCTGATGGAGTTGGCTCAGATTATTACTGAAGCAGCGGTATCCACTCAGGCCGTTATTCCTTCGGCTGATCGCAGCCAGCCACTACCGCTGTCCTTTGCCCAGCAGCGCTTATGGTTCCTGAACCAGCTCGATTCGGCTGCCAGCCGGGCCTACCATATTCCGGTAGCACTGTGCCTGACAGGTCGGCTTAACCATCATGTCCTGACCAGTACACTCAATCATCTGGTTGCCCGCCATGAAAGCCTGCGCACTCGGTTTATACTGGTTGAAGGCCAGCCTTACCAGCATATTGATCCTGCTGATACCGGCTTTACCTTGTCCTGCCATGAGTTACGCAACTTAGATCCGGCGCTACACACTGAACGAATTGAAGAGATTACAGCACTTGAAGCTCAGACGACCTTTGATTTTATCCACGGGCCACTTGTTCGTGGTCATCTGCTGCAACTGACCGATGAAGAGCACCTGTTACTGATCACTCTGCATCATATAATCACTGATGGCTGGTCTATCGGTGTATTCATGCGTGAATTGGATATTATCTATCATGCATTGCTTAACAATCATGATATTTCTTTGTCACCCTTATCCATTCAATACGCCGACTATGCTGTCTGGCAACGTGAATGGTTACAGGAAAACATCTTCACGGCCCAACAAAATTTCTGGCGTATACAACTTGAGAATGCACCGGCACTACTGTCACTCCCGACAGATCGGCCACGTCCGGCAATCCAGTCCTACATTGGCAGTCAGGTTCCTTTCCATCTTGATAACACGGTGCTGGCATCACTTCAGGCACTCGGAAAACGCCACGATACCACTCTTTTTATGACGCTTCTGGCTGGCTGGAGTATCGTGCTGTCCCGGCTGAGTGGTCAGGATGATATCGTAATCGGCACCCCCATCGCCAATCGATCACTCTCTGAGCTTGAAGGATTGATGGGATTTTTTGTTAATACACTGGCTCTGCGGATCAAACTCAATAATCATTTCTCTGTCGCTGACCTGTTAGCTCAGGTGCGGGAGCAGGCACTGGCTGCTTACGATCATCAGGATCTGCCTTTTGAACAAGTCGTTGAAGCCTTACAGCCTGAACGTAGTCTCAGCTATAGCCCCATCTTTCAGGTCATGCTGGCGCTGGATAATACGCCGGTTCAGGATCAGACATCGCATGAATTGCAAATCACCCGGTTTGAGCAGGCGGGTCATAGTGCCCACTTCGATTTAATGCTGTTACTGGCCGAAAGTGATACAGGTCTGACTGGTGGACTGGAATATGCCGCTGATCTGTTTGATGCCACTACCGTTGAACGCATGGTGGGTTATCTCATCAATGTACTGACAGCAATGGCAGAGGATGAAACACAGGCCATTACGCACCTGCCTATGCTGTCCGCGGCAGAACGACAGCAATTGCTGGTGGATTTCAACGCCACTCAAGACACTTTTTCAGAAATAAACAGTCCACAATCCGCCCTAATCCATGAGCTGTTTGAACAACAGGTGACACAGACTCCGGCTGCTATCGCTGTCGTTTTCGAACAACAAACCCTGAGCTATGACGCACTTAATCGTCATGCCAACCAACTGGCTCATTATCTGGTTAAGCGGGGAATAAAACCGGATGATCGAATTGCCATTTGCGTCGAGCGCAGCCCCGAAATGATTGTGGGCTTACTGGCTATCCTGAAAGCGGGCGGAGCTTATGTCCCTCTCGATCCGGCTTACCCTGCCGAACGGCTGGCTTATATGCTGGAAGACTCAGCCCCGACAGCCATTCTGACTCAGACAACACTGGCTGGCACGCTACACAGCTCTATACCAATTGTTCTGCTCGACAATATATTCGATATCAGCTCCTCCTCTCTGGCAGAACTGCCCGATCACAACCTTGACGCACAGTCACTGGAGCTGACTTCACGCCATCTGGCCTATGTCATCTACACTTCTGGTTCAACCGGTCTGCCGAAAGGTGTGGCAATCGAGCACCGTAATGCCGTCAATCTCCTGAACTGGGCGCGGAAAACATTCAGCCAACAAGAGCTGGCACACACCCTTTTTTCCACGTCACTGAATTTTGATCTATCTGTATACGAATGTTTTACGCCTCTGATTTCTGGCGGTACGGTGCATCTTGTCCCTGATGTGTTATCGCTGATCAATACAAGGTCTATCACTACAAAACAGAACCTCAGCCTGATCAATACCGTGCCCTCGGCTATCCCGCAGCTGATTGAAGCCAATGCGATACCTGCAAATATCGCAACCATCAATCTAGGCGGTGAGGCGCTGAAACCACATATAGTTAAACAGTTATTTGCACACACTAATATCCGGCATATATACGATCTGTATGGCCCTTCAGAAACGACCGTTTATTCAACGTGGACACGCATGGATCGGACAACGGGTTTTCACAGCCATATCGGACGCCCGATCGCCAATACCCGGATTTACATCCTTGATTCATCAGCTCAGCTTGTCCCCATGGGTACTGTCGGTGAAATTCACATTGCCGGAGCGGGTGTAGCGCGGGGATATCTGAATCGTCCTGAACTGACGATGGAACGTTTCCCCGCCGATCCTTTCTCCTCAGAACCCGATGCCCGCATGTACAAAACCGGAGATCTCGGTCGCTGGCTGCCTGATGGTAATATCGAATACCTCGGACGTAATGATTTTCAGGTCAAAATTCGCGGCTTCCGCATTGAACTGGGGGAAATTGAAGCACAGCTGATGCAGTGTCACGGTGTGAGTGAAGCCGTGGTTATCGCCCGTGAAGATACTTTTAATCAACAGGCTATTGAGGAAAAAACAGGTGAACAGAAACGGCTGATCGCCTATTTACGTCCACAGGAGGGTGTTGAACTCTCCCCTGCAGAACTGCGCCAGCAACTCGCTCAACACCTTGCTGAATATATGTTGCCCAGTGCTTTTGTTGTGTTGGAAACCTTCCCGTTAACCCCTAACGGAAAACTTGATCGTCAGGCACTGCCTGAACCTGATGTTTCGACAGTGATAACCCGCAGTTATCAGGCTCCCATAGGGGAGAAAGAAACCGCACTGGCACGCATCTGGCAGGAGCTGCTGGGATTAGAGCAGGTCAGCCGCCATGACCACTTCTTTGAACTCGGCGGTCATTCGCTGATGATTGTCAGCCTGATTGAACGACTGTACAAATTTGGCTGGAAACTGGATGTTCGCAGTGTGTTCTCAGCGCCTGTCCTGATGATAATGGCTCAGGCGATTGAGGGAGATGCCGATACTTTTGTTGTTCCGCCTAACCTTATCCCGGATGGTTGCACCTCTATTACACCGGATATGCTGCCGCTGGTTTCACTTTCACAGGCCGAAATTGATGCGATTGTCGAAGTTACTCCCGGCGGAGCCAGCAATATACAGGATATCTATCCACTGGCACCGTTACAGGAAGGCGTTCTGTTTCACCACCTATTACAGGAACAGGGTGATATTTATTTGCTCCATTGTATGCTCGCTTTCAATACCCGCGCATACCTTGATGATTTCCTGTCCGGTTTTCAGTATGTTATCGACCGCCACGATATTCTGCGTACAGCCGCCTGCTGGCAGGGGCTGGTCAAACCGGTTCAGGTGGTCTGGCGTCAGGCACGGCTGACGATCAATGAGTTCATTCCGTCCACAACAGATGATATTCCCGCTCAGCTCAGAGCGCTCAATAATCCGCGTGAACACCGTCTTAAGCTAAACCATGCACCACTATTTTTGGTAGATATCGCTTATGATCCGGTTCAGGATAACTGGCTGCTGGCACTGCACTTTCATCATATGACCGCTGATCATATGACACTGGAGCTGATTTTCGACGAAATTGCCCTGATACAGCTTATCCAGAAACAACAAGAACAACCTGAAACATTACCTGCTGCTCAGCCTTATCGTAACTTTATCGCTCAGACGTTAAACGTACCAACATCGGTACACGAGACCTATTTCCGTGAACAACTTGCTGATATTGACACGCCCACCGCACCTTTTGGTGTGCTCTCCCTATCGGATGATGAACCTGTTGCTGAAGCGCGCCTCACTTTCGATCCGGTTCTGGCGGAGAATATCCGCCATCAGGCCCGTCGTCTGGGCGTCAGCCCGGGAGTACTGTTTCATGTCGCCTGGGCACAGGTACTGGCACAAACCAGCGATTGTAATGATGTTGTATTCGGCTCAGTGCTATTAGGCCGATTGCAGAGTGGCAAAGGAACAGCCCGAACACTGGGTATGTTTATCAATACCCTGCCGGTACGGGTTTCCCTGACAGACCAGAGTGTGCTGGATACCGTACAGGCTACCTATCGCAATCTGACTACCTTACTCGAGCACGAACAGGCACCGCTGGCACTGGCACAGCAATGCAGCGGCATGGCGCAACCAATGCCACTGTTTAGTACTCTACTTAATTATCGCCATACCCGGCTCAATGAAGCTGATATTTTTGAGATGCCCCAGCTGGGTATGCGTATTCTCACGGCGGAGGAGCGGACAAATTACCCAATCACCCTATCCGTGGATGATACGGGAGCAGGGTTCCGTCTGACAGCTCTGGCGGGAGCAGGCATTGATCCGGCACGCATTACCACTTATCTGGAAACTGCCCTTCGTGGCTTGACTGAGTCACTGGCTCGCAATCCGCAGCAACTGATTCAGGAGTTGTCCATCCTGCCCGCCACAGAGCGACAACAAATACTGGTGGATTTTAACTTAGCTCAAACAACCTTATCGCCAACAGAAGGTGCCCAGCCGGGTTTAATCCACCAATTATTTGAAGAGCAAGCCGCACATCGCCCCGACACCATCGCTATAGTGTTTGAAGGTAATTCCTTTAGCTATGGCGAACTAAATCAACGTGCTAACTATCTGGCGCATCATCTGATTGCGCAAGGTGTACGCCCCGATGATCGTGTCGCGATTTGCGTTGAGCGCAGCCCTCTGCTGATTATTGGCTTGCTCGCCATTCTTAAGGCCGGAGGCGCATATTTACCCCTTGATCCGGCTTATCCGACGGAAAGATTGCAGTATATGCTTAGGGATGCTGCTCCCGTCGCCATACTGACTCATACCGCTCATGCGGATAAATTGTCGGAAAACCACATTCTGACTGTATTATTGGATGAACAGGAAACCGTCCTGCCAACACAACAGCTCGATAACCCCACGGTTCACCTGACATCAAAAAATCTGGCCTATGTGATTTACACCTCCGGCTCAACCGGACAACCCAAAGGAGTCATGGTTGAGCATCGTAGTGTGCTCCACCTTATTATCAATAACAGTTTTGTGGATATCGGCCCTGATGACTGTGTTGCTCATTGTGCCAATATTGCGTTTGACGCCTCAACATGGGAAATATGGTCAGCCCTGCTGAATGGCGGATGTTTACATATCATTCCCCAGACTGTATTGCTGGATCCGGTGCGTTTCAGTCATTCACTCATCGAAGGAAAAGTGACCGCGCTTTGGCTGACTGTCGGTCTGTTCAATGCCTACTTTGATATTCTTATGCCGATGTTCGGGCAGCTACGTTACCTGCTGGTCGGTGGTGATGTTCTCGACCCCGGTAAGATCCGGCAGGTATTCTCGTCTGAATCTCAGCCTGCCTATCTGATTAACGGCTATGGCCCGACGGAAACCACCACGTTTGCAGCCACCTATGTAATAACATCCCCCATTGATATCACTCGCTCTATTCCTATCGGCCGCCCATTAACCGATACGCAAATCTATATTCTTGATCCCAAAGGGATGCCTGTTCCTGTTGGTGTTGCCGGCGAAATTTATATTGCCGGAGCCGGTGTTGCCCGTGGTTATTTAAATCTGCCTGAGCTGACTACTGAACGTTTTCTTGAGTGTCCTTTCTCCTCAGCGCCTGATGCGCGCATGTATAAAACAGGGGATCTGGGGCGCTGGCTGTCTGATGGTAATATCGAATACCTCGGACGCAACGATTTTCAGGTCAAAATCCGTGGCTTCCGCATTGAACTGGGGGAAATTGAAGCACAGTTGATGCAGTGTGACGGTGTGCGTGAAGCTGTCGTAATTGCCCGTGAAGACGAATCAAAGCAAAAACAGTTGGTCGCTTATTTGCAGCCACACAATGGCCTATCGTTAATACCCGCTGAACTACGTCATCAACTCTCACAACACCTTGCTGACTATATGCTGCCCAGCGCTTTTGTCATGCTGGAAACTTTCCCGCTGACATCCAATGGTAAACTGGATCGTCAGGCGCTTCCGGTACCTGATCTGACAGCAATAGTGACACGTGGTTATGAAGCACCGATCAGTGAAACGGAAACTGCACTGGCTCAGATTTGGCAAAAATTACTCGGCGTGCAGCAGGTCGGGCGTTATGACCATTTCTTTGAACTGGGGGGACATTCCCTGCTGGCGGTTCAGTTTGTCGCATACGTTCGTCAGGAACTGGCAAAAAACCTGTCATTAAAACAACTCTTTGACCAGCCAGTTCTGGCTGAGTTGGCACAACTGCTCACTGAAACTACAACTACCAGCCAAATCGAGATCCCTGTTGCTGACAGAAACCAGCCACTGCCACTCTCTTTTGCACAACAACGGTTATGGTTCCTGACACAAATCGATCAGGCCGCCAGTCTGGCCTATCATATTCCCGTTGCATTACATCTCAGCGGGCAACTCCATCACCACGCACTGAATCAGGCACTGAATAATCTGGTGGCTCGACAAGAAAGCCTGCGCACCCGCTTTATCTCTGTAGCAGGTTATCCCTGCCAATACATTGATCAGGCTGATACCGGTTTCGCACTGTCTTACCATGACCTGCGCCCGTTAGCCGCTGAAGAACGAACTAACCGTATTACTGAATTGACCGCTCTTGAAACCCGGACACCATTTGATTTCACACAGGGGCCATTGATTCGTGGTCACTTGCTGGAACTGGCTGATGAAGAACATATCTTTCTGCTCACCCAACACCATATGATTTCCGATGGCTGGTCTGTCGGTGTGCTAATGCGTGAGCTGAGCGTTCTCTATCATGCGGCTCTTGAAAATCAGGCCAACCCGTTACTGCCATTATCTATTCAGTATGCCGATTATGCCGTCTGGCAACGTGGCTGGTTGCAGGAATCGGCTCTGACTGCACAACGTGATTTCTGGTCTTCCCGGCTTAAAGATGCTCCGGCTTTATTAACTCTGCCGACTGACAGACCCCGCCCGACGGTGCAGTCGTTCGTCGGCGGTCGGGTTCCTGTTTATTTTGATGCCGAACTACTGGCTTCACTGAAGAAACTGGGGCAGCGCCATAACAATACCCTGTTTATGACCCTGCTGGCGGCATGGAGTATTGTCCTCGCCCGGCTGAGTGGGCAGGATGATATTGTCATCGGTACACCGGTTGCCAACCGACCTCACCATACACTGGAAGGATTAATCGGCTTTTTTGTCAATACATTAGCCCTGCGTACCAGAATAAGCGATTCCGACAGTGTTGCTGACCTGCTGGTTCAAATCCGTGAACAGATGCTGGATGACTATGCCAATCAGGATCTGCCTTTTGAACAGGTGGTGGAAGCGTTACAGCCGGAACGTGATCTCAGTTACAGCCCGATATTTCAGGTGATGCTGGCTTTAAACAACACCCCTGCTCAGGCATTAAACCTGCCCGATATCCGCTGTACGCTAATAGAACAGACACACCCCAGCGCGCATTTTGATTTAACCCTGTCTCTGACCGAAAACGAAAATGGTCTGGCAGGTGAACTGACTTATACCGCAGATTTGTTCGATTCCGCAACCATTGAGCGCATGACTGGCTATTTAGTCAATGTGCTCACAGCAATGGTCACTGATGATACGCAATGTATTGCCACTCTGCCTATGCTACCCGCATCGGAGCGGCATCAATTACTGGTAGATTTCAATGCTATCCGGAGTGATTCACCACAGCCCGGCTTCACACCAGATGCACTTATCCACCAGCTGTTTGAAACTCAGGTATCGCAGTGCCCTGATGCTATTGCCGTGGTTTATGAAAACCAGACGCTGAGTTATCACGAACTGAACCAGCGAGCCAATCAGCTGGCTCATCATTTACTGGCGCTGGGAGTACGTCCGGATGATCGGGTTGCCCTTTGTGCTGAACGCAGCCCGGAGATGGTCATCGGTCTGATTGCCACACTGAAAGCCGGTGGCGCATATGTGCCCCTCGATCCGGCTTATCCGGCGGAACGGCTTAACTTTATGCTGGAAGATGCCGCTCCGGTTGTTTTGCTAACCACCACTGAGTTGGCAGACCAGCTGACCAGTACATTACCGACTATTTTACTCAATCACCCTGAACAGTTTCCGACAACACAACGAACGGATAACCCGGATGCTCAGGTATTGGGGCTGACACCCCATCATCTGGCTTACGTTATTTATACCTCCGGTTCAACGGGTCAGCCAAAAGGCGTGATGGTTGAGCATCATAGCCTGTGTAATCTGGTAACCACCCAACAAAATGTCCTTGCCCTCACGCCTGCGAGTCGGGTTCTGCAATTTGCTTCCGGCAGTTTTGATGCCTCTGTCTGGGAATGCGCTATGGCGCTACTGACGGGAGCCAGCCTCTATCTGGCAAAACGTGCCGATCTTCTACCCGGTGCGATCCTGTCAGATTATCTGGAAACCCACGCTATCAGCCATGTACTCCTGTCACCTACTGCGCTGACGGCAATGGATTCTCTGCCCGATACCCTTCAGACATTACTGGTCGGCGGGGAGGCCTGTCCAGCGGGTTTAGTCAAACGCTGGTCAGCGGGACGGCAGATGCTCAATGCCTACGGGCCGACGGAAATTACCGTTTGTGCAACGCTTTATCCGTGTGATAGTCAGGAAAACACACCGCCGCCGATTGGTCGTCCCATTACCAATACACAGGTTTATATTCTTGACGCCAATGCTCAGCCTGTTCCTGTGGGGGTCACCGGAGAGATTTATATCGCTGGTGCTGGCGTTGCCCGTGGTTATCTGAACCAACCTGAACTAACAGCCGAACGTTTCCTGCTCGATCTATTTTCTTCTGAGCCAAATGCTCGTATGTACAAAACGGGGGATCTGGGTCGCTGGCGTTCTGACGGCAATATCGAATATCTCGGTCGCAATGATTTTCAGGTCAAATTACGCGGTTTTCGTATCGAACTGGGGGAAATTGAAGCCAGACTGGTACAGTGTCACGGTGTACGCGAAGCCGTAGTTCTGATCCGGGAAGATGAACCAGATCAGAAACGGCTGGTTGCCTACCTGAAACCGGAAGAAGGTACTGAACTGGTTCCGGCTGAACTACGTCAGCAACTGGCTCAGCACCTCGCTGACTATATGCTTCCCAGCGCTTTTATTATCCTTGATACATTCCCGCTGACGCCCAATGGCAAACTGGATCGTCAGGCACTGCCTGCGCCTGATCTGTCCGCTCTGGCAATACAGGGCTATAAAGCCCCCGTTGGCGAAATAGAAATAACGCTGGCTCAAATCTGGCAACAACTACTAGGTCTGGAACAGGTCAGCCGTTATGACAACTTCTTTGCGCTGGGCGGGCATTCACTGCTGATTGTCAGTCTGATTGCAGAACTGCATAACCACGGCTGGCGGCTTGATGTCCGCAATGTGTTCGCTACGCCTGTGCTTACCGATATGGCACAAGCCGCTCAGCGTGATGCAGAGTTTTTTGTCGTCCCACCTAACCTTATTCCAAATGGCTGTCAGGCTATTACACCGGATATGTTGCCGCTGGTTTCACTGTCCCAGTCAGAGATTGACGCTATTACTGCCAGTGTTTCTGACGGAGCGGGTAATGTGCAGGATATCTATCCGCTGGCACCGTTACAGGAAGGCATTCTGTTCCATCATCTGTTACAGACACAGGGTGACGACTATTTATTACATACCCTTATTGCCTTTGATACCCGAACTCACCTTGATAGTTTCCTGAGCGCCATGCAGCAGGTAATCGACCGTCACGATATTCTACGCACCTCGGTTTACTGGCAGGATCTGGCACAGCCCGTTCAGGTAGTATGGCGTCAGGCACCGTTATGTATCAAAGAATTTACGCCAGAAACAGAAGACGATATATCGGCCCAATTACGCACTCACACCGATCCGAGCTGGCACCGCATTGACCTGACTCGTGCACCCCTGTTCACGGCTGATATTGCACACGATACGGCACAAAATGAGTGGTTACTGGCACTGCGTTTCCATCATCTGGTCAGTGACCATATGACACTCGATCTGATCTTCGCCGAAATTGTCCGGATACGGCAGGGAAATACAGATGCACTGCCTGTTTCAGTGCCCTATCGCAATTTTATCGCCCAAACGCTGAATGTACCGGTTTCAGTACACGAAGATTATTTCCGCGAGCAACTGGCAGATATTGACGAACCTACGGCACCCTTTAATGTGCTTAAAATGCCGAAGATCAGCGCATTACCTGATCATCGGCAATTGCGGGATAGCAGCAATCCCGTCGCCAAAGCCCGTATTTTACTGGATAACGATCTGGCAAACACTATCCGTTCTCAGGCACGTCGTCTGGGCGTCACTCCCGGCGTCCTGTTCCATGTTGCCTGGGCACAAGTACTGGTACACACCAGCGGTCGTGATGATGTGGTTTTTGGCTCCGTGCTGCTGGGTCGTTTGCAGGGTATCACCGGGGCAGAGCAAATGCTGGGAATGTTTGTTAATACTCTGCCAATCCGCATTTCTCTGGCCGGTCGTCGTGTGCAGGAAACCGTGCTGGACACCTATCACCGCCTGACCGCGCTATTAGAACACGAGCAGGCTCCGCTGGCACTGGCACAACAGTGCAGTGGTGTGGCACAGCCGATGCCGTTGTTCGGTGCCTTACTGAATTATCGCCATAGTCAGATGACTCAGGCTGAAATGGATACCATCTGGGCGGGTATGCGTGTGGTCGCAGCGGAAGAGCGAACTAACTACCCCATTACCCTGTCCGTGGATGACTTAGGTGACGGTTTTCAGCTCACAGCGCTGACTGTGACTGAAATTTCACCTGATCAGGTCACAAGCTATCTGATAACTGCGATTCAAGGGCTGGTTGAAGCTTTAATTGATCATCCTCAGCAACCGATTCTGGATATTCCGATTTTATCGGGATCAGAGCGGCAACGGCTGTTGGTGGAGTTTAATGCTCCTGAAACGCAAAGCGCATTCCCGGAAAATGCGCTAATTCACCAGTTAGTCGAAATTCAGGCATTACAGCGTCCTGATGCTATTGCCATCACCTATGAAAATCAGACGCTGAGCTATCGTGAACTGAATCAGCGAGCCAATCGTCTGGCACATCACCTGCTGACACTCGGCATACGCCCGGATGATCGGGTCGCTATTTGTATTGAACGCTGTCCGGAAATGGTTATTGGGTTGCTGGCCATTCTCAAAGCCGGTGGCGCTTATCTGCCACTTGATCCTAACTATCCGGCTGAGCGGCTTAACTTTATGCTTGAGGATGCTTCCCCGGTTGCCTTACTGACACAGGCTCAGTGGCATGAAAAACTGAACAGCGCCTTACCTGTTATCTTGCTGGACGATGAGTCAGACAGTTCCGTATCGTTCCCAACGCGTAACCCTGACATTCCGGCTTCAGGGCTGACATCACGCCATCTGGCCTATGTTATTTATACCTCCGGTTCAACCGGTCAGCCGAAAGGTGTCATGGTTGAACACTGGAATGTCATTTCCCTGCTTATCAATAACGGCTTTGCTGATATCGGGCCGGATGACTGCATTGCCCATTGTGCCAACGTCTCATTTGATGCGGCGACATGGGAGGTTTGGGCTGCGCTGACACATGGCGCACGACTTCTGCTAATCCCAGAAAAAGTACTGTTACAACCTGACCAATTCGCGCAATCTCTGTCAGCAGAGAAAGTCAGTGCACTATTCCTGACTACGGCACTGTTTAATCAGTATGTCAGCCTGATTGCTCCTGCGTTATCGGGTCTGCGTTACCTCCTGTTCGGCGGTGAGCAGGCCAACGCCCATACCGCCATTCGTTTCCGGGCGGAATATCCTGTGCAGCATTTGCTGCATGCCTATGGGCCAACAGAAGCCACAACGATTGCTACTGTTTATGAAATACCGCTCATGCCAGAAAAAGCCGGTGAAGGTGAAATCAAAATTCCGATTGGTCGCCCTATCGGTAACCGGAGAATCTATATTCTGGACAAACAGGCTCAACCTGTTCCTGTCGGAGTTTCCGGTGAGATCTATATCGCCGGTGCAGGCATTGCCCGTGGTTATCTGAATCGCCCGGAACTGAACGCAGAGCGTTTTCTGCCCGATCCGTTCTCTTCAGAACCTGATGCACGTATGTACAAGTCCGGGGATTTGGGGCGCTGGTTGCCGGACGGTAATATCGAATACCTCGGTCGCAATGACTTTCAGGTCAAACTGCGAGGCTTTCGTATCGAACTGGGGGAAATCGAAGCCAGACTGGTACAGTGCGATGGGGTACGTGAGGCGGTAGTTCTGATACGGGAGGACGAACCTAATCAGAAGCGGATGGTAGCCTATCTGCGACCAGAGGAAGACACTGAACTCGAGCCAGCAGAACTACGTCGCCAGCTTGCTCAGCATCTTACTGATTATATGCTGCCCGGTGCGTTTATTATGCTGGAAACTTTCCCGCTGACCCCTAATGGCAAATTAGATCGTCAGGCACTTCCTGCACCGGATTCATCGGCAGTAGCAACCCGTGACTATGCAGCGCCTGTCGGTGAAACGGAAATCGCATTAGCCCGGATCTGGCAGGATCTGCTGGGACTGGAGCAAGTCGGGCGCTATGACCATTTCTTTGAACTGGGCGGGCATTCGCTGCTGGCAATTCAGCTTACAGCCCGTGTCCGTCAGGTACTGAAGCGGGAATTACCGTTGCAACAGCTATTTGATCAGCCACGTCTGATGGATTTAGCACAGGTTCTGACTGATGTTGCAGCAATCTCTCAAATGACAATACCGGTCACTGACCGCAGCCAGCCGCTGCCGCTTTCCTTTGCTCAACAGAGACTATGGTTTTTAGACCGACTCGATCCGGCTGCCAGTCTGGCTTACCATATTCCACTGGTATTGCGTCTGAGCGGAGAACTCAGTCACCATGCCCTGCGCCAAACATTCGACAATCTGGTCGCCCGACATGAGATCCTGCGTACCCGTTTTGTACTGGTGGCAGGCCAGCCCCGCCAGCAAATTGCAACGGCTGACAGCAGATTTGCGCTGTCTTATCAGGATCTGCGCACATTAACTGCCGATGAACAAACCCAGCGAATTACAGAAATTGCTACCACCGAAACCGGAATACCGTTTGATTTTACTCAGGGTTCACTGATCCGTGGTCAATTACTGCAACTGGCTGATGATGAACATGTATTACTGATCACCCAGCACCATATTATTTCCGATGGCTGGTCTGTCGGTGTGCTAATACGTGAGCTGAGCATTCTCTATCGGGCTGCTCTTGAAAATCAGGAAAACCCGTTACTACCCCTGCCCATTCAGTATGCCGATTATGCGGTCTGGCAGCGTGACAATCTGCATGAAGCCGCGCTTAACAGACAACGGGAGTTCTGGTGTCACCAGCTCTGCGATACGCCTGCTTTGCTGACACTTCCGACAGACCGGCCTCGTCCCGTATCACAAACTTTTACCGGAGGAAGAGTTCCCGTTCATTTTAATGCGGAATTACTGGCTTCGCTGAAAACACTCGGACAACGCCATAACAACACCCTGTTTATGACCCTGCTGACAGCATGGAGTATCGTGCTGGCGCGGCTGAGCGGGCAGGATGATATTGTCATCGGTACACCGGTTGCCAACCGTCAGCATCGCGAACTGGAAGAGCTGATCGGCTTCTTTGTGAATACGCTGGCCCTGCGTGTCAGGCTGAATGGTTCTGCCAGTGTGGCCGATTTGTTCAGACAGATTCGGGAACAGACTCTGGCGGCCTATGCCAATCAGGATCTGCCCTTTGAGCAGGTAGTGGAAGCGTTACAACCTGAGCGTAGCCTGAGTTACAGCCCGATATTTCAGGTTATGCTGGCGTTAAATAACACACCAGCACAGACACTGACATTACCGGATTTACAATTAACGGTGATGGAACCGATACACCACAGTGCCCACTTCGATTTAACCCTGTCATTAACCGAAACCGATGCAGGTCTGACAGGCGAACTGACCTATGCCAGTGCGTTATTTGATGCAGCAACCATTGAACGTATGGTGGGTTATCTCACCAATGTACTGAACGCAATGGTGGCAGATGAATCACAACTGGCTGCTACTGTGCCTATATTGTCGCAATCAGAACGGCAACAATTGCTGATGGATTTCAATGCGCATCAGGCTGATTTCCCCGATAATGCGTTGCTCCACCAGCTGTTTGAGGCTCAGGCAGAGCAATATCCTGATGCAGTTGCCGTGGTATTTGAAGGGCAGACACTCAGCTATGGTGAACTCAACCAACGTGCCAATTATCTGGCACATCAGCTGATTACGCAGGGTGTACGTCCGGATGATCGGGTAGCAATTTGTGTCGAACGGAGTCTGGAAATGGTGGTCGGTCTGCTGGCTATCCTCAAGGCCGGAGGAGCCTATATCCCGCTTGACCCGGCTTATCCTGCCGAACGACTGGCCTATATGCTGGAGGATTCAAATCCGGTGGTCATAGTGACTCAGGCAACACTGGCCGAAAAACTCACCAGTCCCCTGCCTGTAGTTATGTTGGATAATGTTATGCAGGATAATTTATTATCCGGTGGCTTATTACCCGATCATGAACAGTTCGGGAACCCGGATGTACAAAAATCAGCACTGAACCCCCATCATCTGGCGTATGTGATTTATACCTCCGGCTCTACCGGTAAACCCAAAGGCGTGATGGTTGAACACGCCAATGTTACCCGCCTGCTGGCAGCGACACAGGCGCGGTTCCGGTTTGATAACAACGATGTCTGGACGCTGTTTCACTCCTTTGCTTTCGACTTCTCAGTCTGGGAATTGTGGGGAGCGCTGGCTTACGGCGGCAAGCTGGTGGTGATCCCGACTGAATGTGCCCGTTCACCACAGATGTTCTATGAGCTACTGTGTCGTGAACAGGTCACTATCCTGAACCAGACACCCAGCGCCTTCCGCCAGCTGATTGCAGCTCAGAATATGACTCAGCACGACCTGCCACCACACATGCTGCGCTGCATTATCTTTGGCGGTGAAGCGTTAGAGCTGCATACCCTCGCTCCGTGGATTGAACGCAATCCGACTAAACAGACCCGTCTGGTGAATATGTATGGCATCACGGAAATTACCGTACATGCGACCTATCGTGAACTGACGGAAGCGGATATCCACGCAAGGCGTGGCAGCCTGATTGGGCAGCCTCTGGAGGATTTACGCATCTATATCCTTGATGCCTATGGTCAGCCTGTACCACTGGGCGTTGCAGGCGAACTCTATATTGCAGGAGCAGGGGTTGCCCGTGGCTATCTGAACCGCCCTGAGCTGACCGCAGAGCGTTTCCTGTCTGATCCCTTCTCCGGTAAACCCGATACACGCATGTATAAAACCGGTGATTTAGGGCGCTGGCTACCTGATGGCAATATCGAATATCTCGGCCGTAATGATTTTCAGGTCAAAATACGCGGTTTCCGCATTGAACTGGGGGAAATTGAAGCCAGACTTGAACAGTGTGCCGGAGTCCGTGAAGCTGTCGTGATCGCCCGTGAAGACGGAACACATCAAAAACAGCTGGTGGCCTATCTGCTGCCACAGCCTGATGCCATACTGAATCCGACAGAATTGCGTCAGCAACTGGCACAACACCTTGCCGACTATATGCTGCCCAGTGCATTTGTCACACTGGATGCTTTCCCGTTGACAGCAAATGGAAAACTCGACCAGCGGGCATTACCTGCCCCTGATTCATCAGCCGTGGTATCACATCGCTATGTGTCGCCAATGGGTGAAACAGAAATCGCACTGGCACAAATCTGGCAACGCCTGTTAAAACTGGAGCGTGTTGGTCGTCACGACCATTTCTTTGAATTAGGCGGGCATTCCCTGATGATTGTCAGCCTGATCGAGGAGTTACGTCTCATCGGCTGGCAACTGGATGTGCGCAGCGTATTTATTTCTCCTGTCCTTGCCGATATGGCACAGACTATTCAGCGTGATACTGACGATACATTTATCGTGCCGCCTAACGGCATTCCTGAAAATTGTCAGCTGATCACACCAGACATGCTGCCTTTGGTTGCGCTGTCCCAGACAGAAATAGATGCCATTGTCGCTACCGTGCCCGGCGGCGCTGCCAATGTACAGGATATCTATCCGTTGTCACCGTTGCAGGAAGGGATCCTGTTCCACCATCTGTTACAGATACAGGGTGACAATTATCTGCTGCAAAGCCTGCTCGCTTTTGACTCCCGCGAACGTCTTGATGCGTTTCTGTCCGCACTGCAACAGGTTATCGATCGCCATGATATTCTGCGAACAGCGGCATACTGGCAGGATTTAGTTCAGCCGGTTCAGGTTGTCTGGCGTCAGGCGTCTCTGAGTATCAATATGTTCACGCCAGCCACTGAAATCGATATTGTTACCCAACTCAGAGCGCATACCGATCCACGCCGATACCGTATCAATCTGGATCGTGCACCGCTGTTTACCGCAGATATTGCTCACGATCCGGAACACAATGAATGGCTGATGGCACTGCGCTTCCATCATCTGGTCAGTGATCATATGACGCTGGAGCTGATTTTTGCAGAGATTGCGCTGTTCCTGACAGGAAATACGAAAATACTGCCTGCTGTTCTGCCCTATCGCAACTTTATCGCCCGGACACTGCACGTGCCGGAACCGGAACACGGGGCTTATTTCCGCAGCCGACTTGCTGATATCGACGAGCCAACCGCGCCGTTTGGTATCCTGAAAGTTCAGACCGACGGCGAAACTGTGGCTGAATCCAGTCTCACTATTGCCCCAGAACTGGCAGCGGCGATCCGCACTCAGGCGCGACATCTGGGAGTCAGTCCGAGTGTCCTGTTCCATGTGGCATGGGCGCAGGTACTGGCAAAAACCAGTGGTCGTGATGATGTGGTTTTCGGTTCCGTCCTGTTGGGACGGCTTCAGGGAGGTGCAGGAGCCGAGCAGGTATTAGGGATGTTTATCAACACCCTGCCAATGCGGGTTTCTGTCGGTGATTGCACCGTTCAGGAAGCGGTTAAGGATACCTTCCACAATTTAATGCTGCTGCTGGAGCATGAGCAGGCACCTCTGGTTCTGGCACAACAATGCAGCGGTGTACCGCAGTCAATGCCGTTGTTCAGCACCCTGCTGAATTATCGCCATAGTCAGACGGCTGAATCGGTTGACACTGTCTGGACGGGCATTCGCATTCTGACCGCAGAAGAGCGTACCAACTACCCAGTCACGTTGTCAGTGGACGATTTAGGCACCGGATTCAGGCTAATTTCACAAACAATAACCGGCATTGACCCGGACAGAATAGCCGCTTATCTGGTAACTGCAATTAATGGCCTGATTGATGCGCTGACACATAACCCACAACATCTGCTGCGGGATATCTCAATCCTGCCAACAACAGAACGCAAGCAGTTGCTGACCGATTTCAATGCTAATCAGGTGGAATTCCCACACAACATCCTGATACACCAGTTGTTTGAGGAACAATCAGCCCGTGCGCCTGACGCCACTGCCATTATATTTGCGGAACAAACACTGAGTTATAACGAGCTGAACTGTCGTGCTAATCAGCTGGCTCATTATCTGATTAAGCAGGGAGTGCAACCGGATGATCGGATAGCCGTCTGTCTCGAACGCGGCCCGGAGCTGATTATCAGCCTGCTCGCTATTCTCAAGGCTGGCGGGGGTTATGTCCCACTGGACCCTGCTTACCCGGCAGAACGACTGACCTACATGCTGGAAAATTCATCCCCGCAGATCCTGCTGACTCAGGCAGCACAAGCGGAAAAATTGTTCCTCTCTACATCGGTGATAACTGTTCCGGTTATGGAACTGGACACTCAGGCATCGTTACTGGCGGAACAGCCAGCCGATAATCCGGATGCCCGGGCACTGGGAGTGATGCCACACCATCTGGCGTATGTGATTTATACCTCCGGCTCTACCGGTAAACCCAAAGGGGTGATGGTTGAACACGCCAATGTTACCCGTCTGCTGGCGGCGACACAGGCACGGTTCCGGTTTGATAACAACGATGTCTGGACGATGTTCCACTCTTTTGCTTTCGACTTCTCGGTATGGGAATTGTGGGGAGCGCTGGCTTACGGGGGCAAGCTGGTGGTGATCCCGACTGGATGTGCCCGCTCACCTCAGATGTTCTATGAACTGCTTTGCCGGAATCAGGTCACTATTCTGAACCAGACTCCAAGTGCCTTCCGCCAGCTCATAGCCGCTCAGGAGATGATGCCGCATGAGCAGCACACACTGCGCTGCATTATATTCGGCGGTGAAGCATTAGAGCTGCATACCCTCGCCCCGTGGGTTGAACGCAATCCTACCGAACAGACCCGTCTGGTGAATATGTATGGCATCACGGAAATTACCGTACATGCGACCTATCGTGAACTGACGGAAACGGATATCCATGCACAGCATGGCAGCCTGATTGGGCAGCCTCTGGATGATTTACGCATTTATATCCTTGATGCTTATGGTCAGCCTGTGCCACTGGGCGTTGCAGGCGAACTCTATATTGCAGGAGCAGGTGTTGCCCGTGGTTATCTGAACCGCCCTGAGCTGACTACCGAACGTTTCCTGCCCGATCCGTTCTCCGGTAAGCCCGGTATGCGCATGTATAAAACCGGCGATTTAGGCCGCTGGTCATCGGATGGCAATATCGAATATCTCGGCCGCAATGACTTTCAGGTCAAGATACGGGGCTTCCGTATTGAGCTGGGTGAAATCGAGACAAGGCTTGAACAGTGTCACGGTGTACGTGAAGCGGTGGTTATCCTTCGTGAAGATCAACCTGAACATAAACGCCTCGTTGCCTATCTGCTGCCCCAAAACGGCGCTGAACTTGATCCGGCGGTTCTGCGCCGCCAGCTGGCAGAACATCTGGCGGAATATATGCTGCCCAGTGCCTATGTCGTGCTGACCACTTTCCCTCTCACACCGAATGGCAAACTGGATCGCCGGGCGTTGCCGAAGCCTGAACTCTCTGCGGTGGTGACACATGAATATGAAGCGCCACAGGGAAGGATAGAAACAGCACTGGCACAAATCTGGCAAGAACTGTTAGGGCTGACACGCATTAGTCGTCATGACAATTTCTTTGAACTGGGTGGTCATTCACTGATGGTTATCCGGCTGATAACCCACATAAAAAGTCAGTTTATGGTCAGTATTCCTCTGACCTCCCTGTTTGTTTCACCCAAATTAATGGAACAGGCAGACATCATCTTTGCAGCACAAATGAGTGCAATCGGCGACAACGACATTGAATCAATTCAAAGCGATCTTGATGCGATGTCAGCTGAAGAGTTAATGGCAATTTTAGGCGAAAACGATACCCGTAAAAAAGATACCGGCGGAGATAGCAAATAATGACAAGGACTACTATGAATCTCGATGATCTGAAACGTGCTGTTATGGAGAAAAGGCTTGAAGAGCAACTGAAAGCACGGGGTTATCAACAGCAGCAGTCAATGATAAAACCCGCGGATCGTAACCAGCCACTGCCATTATCTTTTGCTCAACAGCGACTGTGGTTTCTCTGCCAGTTCGAACCGGCTGCCAGTCTGGCCTATCATCTGCCGGTAATACTCCGCCTTAGCGGTCAGCTTGACCGCCATGCGCTGAGCGCATCACTCGACCGTCTGGTTGAGCGCCATGAAAGCCTGAGAACCCGTTTTGTGTCAGTGGAGGGAAAACCCTGTCAACACATTGATCCGGCCGATATCGGCTGTACTCTGTCTTATCATGACCTGAGCCAGTTGGCTCCGGTTTTGCACGCCGAGCGCATTACCGGGTTTATTGATACCGAAGCGCAAACCCCGTTCGATTTTACTCAGGAACGGCTGATTCGCGGCCAGCTGCTTCGTCTCAGCGATAAAGAGCATATTTTATTACTGACACTGCATCATATTATTACAGACGGCTGGTCTACCGGTGTGCTGATACGGGAGTTAGGAGATTTCTATCGTGCGGCCCTTGATGGCCATGATATCTCTTTATCACCATTACCTGTTCAATATGCTGACTATGCGGTCTGGCTACATGAACAAGCGCAGGGAAATAGCCTCACGAAACAACGCGATTTCTGGTGTGAACAACTCAAAGATGCTCCGCCGCTGCTGACACTCCCTATTGATCGCCCACGCCCGGCAGTACAGAGCTATATCGGCGGCAAAGTCTCCTTTCATATTGATGCCCCTTTACTGGCATCACTGAAGGCGCTGGGGAAACGCCATAACAGTACGCTGTTTATGACCCTCCTGACCGCATGGAGTATCGTACTGAGCCACCTTAGTGGGCAGGATGATATTGTTATCGGTACCCCTGTTGCTAACCGTCCACACCGTGAGCTTGAAGGGCTGATAGGCTTCTTCGTCAATACGCTGGCTTTACGTATCACCTTCGATAACGATCTGAGTGTGGCTGATTTACTCACTCAAATCCGGGAGCAGTCACTGGCGGCCTATGCCCATCAGGATCTGCCCTTTGAACAGGTGGTGGAAGCTCTGCAACCTGAACGTAGTCTCAGCTACAGCCCGATTTTTCAGGTGATGATGGCCTTAAATAACACGCCGGCTCAGGAGCTTACACTGCCGGAACTGCAACTCACTCCGATTGAGCAGAAGCATCGGGGTGCGCATTTTGATTTAACCCTGTCACTGAACGAGATCGGAACAGGTTTAGCCGGAGATTTAGAATATGCCGCCGACCTGTTCGATCACCCAACTGCTGAGCGTATGGTGGGTTATTTAACCCATATATTAACTGCAATGGTGATTGATGATAGCCAGCCCGTAAACACATTGCCGATGTTGCCAGATTCAGAGCGGCAACAATTATTAGTGGATTTCAATGCCACTCAGACAGCGTTTCCGCAAGATGCGCTTATTCACCAGTTAGTTGAAGCGCAGGTGTTACAGCGCCCCGATGCTATCGCTATAAGCTGCGAGGGGCAGACACTGAGTTATGCTGAGCTTAACTGCCATGCCAATCGTCTGGCTCATCACCTGCTGGCACTGGGTATACGCCCGGACGATCCGGTTGCAATCTGTGCCGAACGCAGCCCGGAGCTGATAGTCGGTCTGCTTGCCATACTGAAAGCGGGTGGTGCCTATGTGCCACTCGATCCTCATTACCCTGCTGAACGGCTGGGCTATATGCTGGAGGACGCCAGACCTGTAGCTCTGCTGACGCAGCTAGCATGGTACGACAAACTGGACACCTTTGTGCCTGTCGTTTTGCTGGATAATTTATTGAGTGAGCAGGAAGCACCTCTGGCTGGCTATCCCACTCACAATCCGGATATTCAGACATCAGGTCTGACCTCACATCATCTGGCTTATATCATTTATACGTCAGGCTCAACGGGCCAGCCTAAAGGCGTGATGATTGAGCACCGCAACGTAATTCGCTTACTTATCAATAATAACGTTGCCGATATTACTCCCGATGATTGTGTTGCCCATTGCGCCAATATTTCATTTGATGCGGCAGCGTGGGAAGTCTGGTCTACGTTGGTACATGGCGCCAGACTCCTGCTAATACCGGAAAATACCTTGCTACAGCCAGCTTATTTTGGTCAGTGTCTGTCATCCGCAGGTATCACAACTTTATTTCTTACCACTGCCCTGTTTAACCAATATGCAGGCTTGCTTGCCCCAGCCTTGCCGGGTCTGCGTTATGTTTTGTTTGGTGGCGAACAGGCCGATAGCCGCTCGGCTATTCAGTTATGGGCTGAGCATTCGCCACAACATTTATTGCACATGTACGGGCCAACGGAAGTCACTACTTTTGCCACCGCTTATAAAATCCCCTTTATCGAAAGGTTTCATACTGAACAGATTGAAAAAGAGATAAAAATTCCCATTGGTGGTCCGATTGCCAACACTCAGATCTATATTCTTGATTCCGGCAAGCAACCTGTTCCTCTTGGGGTAACGGGCGAAATTTATATTGCCGGTGAAGGGCTTGCCCGTGGTTATCTTAACCGTCCGCAACTCACCGCTGAGCGCTTTCTGGTTAATCCGTTTTCCTCAGAGCCTGATGCACGAATGTATAAGACCGGCGATCTGGGGCGCTGGCTGCCGGATGGCAATATTGAATACTGTGGTCGCAATGATTTTCAGGTCAAAATACGCGGTTTCCGCATTGAGTTGGGGGAAATTGAAAGCCGCCTCTCCCAGTGTCATGGTGTGCAAAAAGCACTGGTTCTCGCCCATGAGGAAGCCGGTGATGAGAAAACAGGCGCTAAAACAGGAAATCAGAAACGGTTGATTGCCTATATACAGCCTCAGCCGGGAGTGATACCGGAACCGGCCGAATTGCGTCAGCAGCTTGCCAGACACCTTGCTGATTATATGTTGCCCAGTGCTTTTATCATGCTGGATAATTTCCCGCTGACCGCTAACGGAAAAATTGACCGTGATGCGCTTCCTGCTCCAGAGACTTCCGCTTTCGCGGTTCGCCACTATGAATCTCCGACAGGGGAAACAGAAACTTCGCTGGCACAAATCTGGCAACAACTGCTAAGACTGGAGAAGATCAGTCGTCATGACCATTTCTTTGAGCTGGGTGGTCATTCACTGATGATTGTCAGCCTGATCGAAGAGCTACGCCGTACTGGCTGGCACCTTGATATCCGCAGCGTATTCTCCACGCCGGTTCTCGCTGATATGGCGCAGGCTCTCCGCCGTGATACTGATTCTTTTGTTGTGCCTGAGAACCTGATCCCTGAAGATTGCACTGCGATTGTTCCTGAGATGCTGCCATTGGTGACATTATCTCAGTCTCAGATTGACGCCATTGTCGGCACTGTGTCCGGTGGCACTGGTAATGTACAGGATATTTATCCGTTATCTCCCTTGCAGGAAGGAATTCTGTTCCACCATCTGATGCAGACTGAGGGGGATACCTACCTGTTACAGAGTTTGCTGGCTTTTGATAACCGCGAACGCCTTAACCATTTTTTATCTGCTTTACAGCAAGTTATCAACCGTCACGATATCCTGCGCAGCAGTGTTTTCTGGCAAGGACTGGAGCAGCCGGTTCAGGTCGTCTGGCGTCAGGCACCACTGGAGATTAACGTCTTCACTCCCAATACGGAAAATAATATTCAGGGACAACTGCTGGCTCACACCGATCCACGCCAGCATCGTATCGATCTGACCCGTGCTCCGTTATTCACTGCTGATATCGCTCATGATACGGCGCAAAATGAATGGCTGCTGGTATTACGTTTTCACCATCTGGTCAGCGATCATGTGACACTGGAACTGATTTTCGATGAAGTTGCACTTATCTTGCACAAGCAGGAAACTGCCTTGCCCGCCGTATTGCCTTACCGCAATTTTATTGCCCGAACGCTGAGTGTGCCTGTCTCAGAACATGAAGATTATTTCCGTTCCCGGCTGGCTGATATTGATGCTCCAACTGCGCCATTTGGCGTACTTTCAATATCTAATAACGAAAATTCAATACCGAATAACGAAAATCCAGAAACAGAACCGAATAACGCTATTACGGAAGCACACCTTCCGCTTTCTCCTGAATTATCGGGTTCCATCCGTGCGCTGGCACGGCAACTGAAAGTCAGCCCGAGTGTCCTGTTTCATGTCGCATGGGCGCAGGTACTGGCACAGACCAGCAGTCGCGATGATGTAGTTTTTGGTTCCGTTTTGTCAGGCCGTCTGCAAGGCGGAGCTGGAGCTGACCATATACCGGGAATGTTTATTAACACCCTGCCGATTCGGATTTCCCTCGCAGATCGCAGCGTACAGGTTGTGGTACAGGATACTTATCAGGATTTAATCACACTGCTGGAACATGAACAGGCCCCGTTAACACTGGCACAAAGTTGCAGCGGTGTAGAACACACCATACCACTATTCAGTACCTTGCTGAATTATCGCCATTCTCAGGCCAGTGAAGAAAAAACGCCCAAAAACAGTTGGTCAGGTATGCGAGTTATCGCGGCTAAAGAAGGCACTAACTATCCCATCACTCTGTCAGTGGATGATTTAGGCTCAGATTTCTGCCTGTCCGCCCACGCGGTAGCGGGTATCGACCCTGTCCGGATTACTCACTATCTGCAAACAGCCCTCTGTGGTTTAGTTGATGCCTTGATGCATCATCCCCGGCAATTAATTCTGCATGTGCCGATCCTGCCGGAAACCGAGCGACAACAGCTGTTGGTGGATTTTAACGCGAGTAGCTGTAAAACCGGACAGTCTGACCTCTCACAGGATATGCTGATCCACCAGCTATTTGAGGCTCAGGTATTACAGCGTCCTGATGCCGTTGCGCTGACTGATGAAGATCAGACACTCAGCTATGAGGAGCTGAACCAGCGCGCCAACCGTCTGGCTCATTATCTGATTGCGCTGGGTGTACGTCCGGATGACCGGGTCGCAATTTGTGTTGAACGCAGCGCGGAACTGATAGTTGGCCTGCTCGCTATTCTTAAAGCGGGTGGTGCATACGTGCCTCTCGATCCGGCTTATCCGGCGGAACGACTGGCACTGATGCTGGAAGATGCTACGCCCGTGGTATTACTGGCACAAACAACGCAGCTCGACAAGTTGCCTGATACGGTACCGGTATTCGTACTTGATTCGCCAGATAACTCATTGGTCACTCAGCCGGCTGATAACCCGGATACTCAGGCTTTGGGGCTGACATCACGCCATCTGGCCTATGTGATTTACACCTCTGGTTCAACAGGACAGCCCAAAGGGGTCATGGTTGAACATATTAATGTCAATTATCTGGTGATTAATAATCATTATGCAGATATCGGTGCGAATGACTGTGTTGCCCATTGTGCCAATACTGCGTTTGATGCCTCGACATGGGAAGTTTGGTCTGCCCTGCTTAATGGCGGGCGTCTGCATATTATTCCGCAATCTGTCCTGCTCGATCCGGTGCTTTTCTGTGATTCGCTGATTAGAGGAAAAGTCACTGCACTTTGGTTAACCGCTGGGTTGTTTAATGAATACTTTAATACGCTCAAGCCACTGTTCGGACAATTACATAATTTACTCGTGGGTGGGGATGTGCTTGATCCCGGAAAGATACAACAGGTACAACAGGCTGAATCCCAGCCTGCTCATCTGATTAATGGCTATGGCCCGACAGAAACCACAACGTTTGCATCAACTTATGAGATAAAATCGCCTGTTGATGTCGCACACTCCATTCCTATTGGCCGCCCAATCGCCAGTACCCGGATCTACATTCTTAATTCACGTGGTCAACCTGTACCTATCGGCGTTACAGGGGAAATCCATATCGCAGGCAAAGGCGTTGCCCGTGGTTATCTGAATCGCCCCGAGCTGACTGCGGAACGCTTTATTACTGATCCATTCTCTTCTGAACCTGATGCCCGTATGTACAAAACCGGTGATTTGGGGGGCTGGCGTGCCGATGGCAATATCGATTACCTCGGTCGCACTGATAAACAGATCAAACTGCGTGGTTTCCGCATTGAGCCGGGCGAAATTGAAGCCGGACTGATGCAGTGTCATGGTGTGCGTGAGGCGATTGTTCTGAGCCGCGAAGACGGGGCCGGACAGAAACAACTGGTTGCCTATCTGATTGCTCAGGATGGCATTGAACTAACCCCAACTGAACTGCGCCGGCAGCTTTCCCGACACCTTGCCGACTATATGCTGCCCAGCGCTTTTGTCACGCTTGAATCTTTCCCGCTGACTCCTAATGGCAAACTGGATCGTCAGGCTCTGCCAGCGCCTGATATGTCAGCGATTGTTACGCGCCAGTATGAAGCACCGAACGATGAAGAAGAGGCAACACTGGCAAAAATCTGGCAAAGCCTGCTGGGACTGGAGCGTGTAGGCCGCTTTGATCACTTTTTTGAACTGGGCGGTCACTCTCTGATGGTAGGTCAGCTCGCAACCCGCATTCAGAATGAATTTTTGGTTGAGATCCCCATCGCTTCACTGTTCCTTTCCCCCAGACTGGCGGATCAGGCAGAAATAATTTTCGCAGCACAAAAGGAAGCGGTGGGACAAAACAATATTGACTCCCTTCAGGACACACTGGATTCAATGTCCGCAGAGGAATTAATGGCCATGTTAGGTGGAGACAGCGACAAATGATAAAGAGCGATATGAATCTTGAAGATTTGAAACGGGCTGTTTTGAAAAAGAAACTTAAAGAGCAATTACAAACTCAGCAGCACCAGAAACGACCGCCTGTTCAGCATGCTGACCGTGATCTGCCCCTGCCATTATCTTTTGCACAGCAACGCCTGTGGTTTCTTCACCAGCTCGAACCAGCGGCCAGTCTGGCTTATCATATTCCCATGTCACTGCGCCTGACCGGACAACTGAATCGTCATGCCCTGACCACTACCCTCAATCGGCTGGTTGCCCGCCATGAAATTCTCCGTACCCGTTTTATGCTTACCGAAGGTCAGCCATACCAGCATATTGACCCTGCTGACACGGGCTTTACCCTGACTTATCAGGATCTGCGTACGCTGGATTCAGAAACGCATATGCAGCATATCGCCGACATTGCCGCACTTGAAGCCCGGACTCCCTTCGACCTGACCCAAGGCCCGCTGATCCGGGGTCAGCTATTACAATTAGCTGATGACGATCATGTCTTGTTGTTCACTCAGCACCATATTATTTTCGATGGCTGGTCAATTGGTGTACTGGCACATGAACTGAGTGCCCTTTACCGCGTGGAATGCGATCCAGATAATAATGACTCCGATAATAATGACCCCGAAAATAATAGTGATACATCACTCCCGCCACTGCCCATTCAGTACGCCGATTATGCGCTCTGGCAGCGGAATTGGTTACAGGGTGATGTTCTCGCGGAACAACGTGATTTCTGGAGCCGTCAGCTTAAAGGTGCCCCGGATTTACTGACACTCCCCACCGATCGCCCACGCCCTGCTACTCCGGGTTATACCGCCGGACAGGTGCCGATTCAGTTTGATGCATCCCTGTCAGAGGCACTGAAATTATTCGGACAACGCCATCAGGCTACTCTGTTTATGACGCTGCTGGCAGGCTGGAGTATCGTTCTATCCCGAATGAGCGGACAGGATGATATCGTTATCGGCACACCGGTCGCCAATCGGCCGGGAAATGAGCTTGAGAGTTTAATTGGGTTCTTCGTCAATACACTGGCGTTGCGGGTCACATTCAGTGAATCCCCGACAGTTGCAGAGTTACTCACGCAAATCCGTGAACGGTCACTTGCTGCCTATGCCCATCAGGAATTGCCTTTCGAGCAGGTGGTGGAAATAGTACAACCCGAGCGTAGCCTGAGTTATAACCCGATCTTTCAGGTTATGCTGGCCCTGAATAATACACCGGCAAAAACATTAACCCTGCCCGGCCTGCAACTGACGCCGGTGGAACAGGTACGTTACAGTACTCATTTCGATCTGACTTTATCGCTGACTGAAACCAAAGCCGGATTATTGGGTGAACTGGAATATGCCACTGATCTATTCGATGCTGCCACCATTGAACGTATGATCGGTTATCTGAAACAGGTACTGATGGCGATGACAGCAGATGCCATGCAACCCGTTGCCAGATTGCCGTTGCTGTCCGCTTCAGAGCAACAGCAATTGTTAGTGGAGTTTAATTCAACACAAACGTTTCAAACAGAAAACCCTCAAAATGCTCTCATCCACACGCTTTTTGAAGCTCAGGCAGAACAGCACCCTGATACTACAGCCATCATCTGTGGAGATCAGGTAATCAGCTATGCAGAACTGAATCAATACGCCAACCGTCTGGCTCATCATCTGATTGCCCTGGGTGTACGCCCGGATGACCGGATTGCTATCTGTGCCGATCGGGGTCTGGAAATGGTGGTGGGATTACTGGCTATTCTTAAGGCGGGTGGTGCTTATGTGCCGCTTGACCCGGCGTATCCGACCGAACGACTGGTTTATATGCTCAAAGATTCCGCTCCGGTCGCATTACTGGTTCAGCCGTCAACTTGTCAGGCCATTCATTCCGATACAGTGCCCGTCATCATGCTCGATATCCAGACGCCATTTATGGAAGAACAACCAGAGCATAATCCAGAGGTACCCGGCATAACGGATCAGCATCTGGCTTATATCGTTTACACCTCCGGTTCAACGGGCGTTCCCAAAGGCGTAATGAGCAGCCACCATGCCCTGAGTAATCGGCTGTTGTGGTTTGTACGCGATATGTGGTTTGTGGACGATATAGTGACCTTCCCGCTTATCACAGCACTGAAAACCAGTATCAGCTTTGTGGATTCGGTAACAGAAACTCTGAGTACATTACTGGCGGGAGGACGACTGGTGGTTTTCGACAACCACGAAGTGAAAGATCCTGCCCGCTTCTGTGCAGGTCTACAGCATTATGGTGTGAATTCACTGGTCGTTGTTCCTTCCTTTTTACAGCTCTTAATGCAGGAGCGTAATGAACAGGCTCTGAAATCAGTCAGGATACTGATTTGCAGCGGAGAGCGGCTGGCACCCGAACTGGCACAGCAGGTCGTCACCAATTATCCGTGGCTCCGGCTGTTTAATTTCTATGGTTCAGCAGAAATTAATGGTGACGCAACCTGGTATGCATACGATGCAGCGCGGGGTGTGCCGGATGTCTCCGTCATCGGACGCCCAATTGCTAATACCCGCTGCTATATTCTGAATCCTGACAGGCAACTGGTTCCGTCTGGTGTCACTGGCGAAATTTATATTGCCGGAGCCGGAGTGGCTCGTGGATATCTGAATCGCCCTGAACTGACGGCGGAACGTTTCCTTGCCGATCCATTCTCCCCTGCTCCGAATGCGCGTATGTATAAAACCGGTGATCTGGGTCGCTGGCTGTCAGATGGCAACATTGAGTATCTCGGTCGTAATGACTTTCAGGTGAAAATACGTGGTTTTCGCATCGAACCGGGAGAAATCGAAACACAACTGATGCAGTGTCACGGCGTGCGCGAAGCCGTAGTCATCGCCCGTGAAAAAGCATCTGCGGAAAAAACAGGCAGTCAGAAACAACTGGTTGCTTATCTGCTGGCTCAGGATGGCATTGAACTGACTCCCGCACAATTACGCCAGCAACTCGCTCAGCATCTTGCTGATTATATGCTGCCCAGTGCCTTTGTCATCCTCGATGCCTTTCCGCTGACACCCAATGGCAAGCTGGATCGTCAGGCGCTTCCTGTCCCAGATCAGTCAGCAGTAATCAGGCGAGGCTATGAAGCCCCCGCAGGCGAAATGGAAATTGCGTTAGCGCGGATCTGGCAGACGTTGCTGGGGCTGGAAAAAGTTGGTCGGCATGATCACTTCTTCGAACTAGGCGGGCATTCCCTGATGATTGTCAGCATGATTGACCGGTTGCATAACATTGGGTTACGGCTTGATGTACGGAATGTGTTTGCAGCCCCTATCCTGAGCGAACTGGCGCAGGTGATTTTAGTCTATCAGCGCGATACTCCCGCTTTTGTCGTCCCCCCTAACCTCATTACCGCAGACTGCACAGCGATTACTCCGGATATGCTGTCACTGGTTTCCCTGTCACAATCAGAGATAGATGCCATTGCCGCAACCATTCCCGGCGGAGTCAGTAATATACAGGATATTTACCCACTGGCACCGCTACAGGAAGGGGTTCTGTTCCACCATTTGTTGCAGACTCATGGGGATGATTACCTGCTGCAAAGCCTGCTGGCCTTTGACAGCCGTGAACGCCTTGACACTTTTCTGGCCGCATTGCAGCACATCATCGATCGTCATGATATTCTGCGCACCTCTGCTTACTGGCAGGAGCTGGCTCAGCCTGTTCAGGTAGTCTGGCGTCGGGCACCACTGCATATTCATCACTTCATACCGACAACTGAAAACGAAGTGCTATCACAGCTAAGTGCTCACACGGATCCGCACCATAATCGCCTCAATCTGAACCTCGCTCCGTTATTCTCTGCTGATATTGCTTATGATACAGCACAGGATGAATGGCTGCTGTCTCTGCGTTTTCACCATCTGGTCAGCGACCATATGACACTGGAACTGATTTTTGCCGAAATCGCTCAGGTATTGCAGGGGCAGTCGGAATCACTACCAGTAGCTCTACCTTACCGGGATTTTATCGCCCGAATTTTAAATGTGCCGATCTCAGTACATGAGGACTATTTCCGTACCCAGCTAGCCGATTTTACTGAACCCACTGCGCCATTTGGCATCGTCAGAATACCAAACGATAACCGTGTTATTCATCAGTCTCATCTAGCGGTTGATCCGGCTCTGGCAAAGCATATCCGTACTCAGGCCCGCCATCTGGGTGTCAGCCCCAGCGTACTGTTCCACGTCGCATGGGCTCAGGTGCTGGCACATACCAGCGGTCATGACGATGTTGTCTTTGGCTCTGTATTACTGGGCCGTTTACAGGGAATATCCGGGGTTAAGCGCATACTGGGGATGTTTATCAATACCCTACCAGTCCGGATTTCCCTGACTGACCGCAATTTGCAGAAAACAGCAAGTGTTCAGGAAGTCGTACAGGCCACTTATCGCAATCTGACTCATCTGCTGGAACATGAACAGGCTCCGCTATCACTGGCACAACAATGCAGTGGCGTGGCTCAGCCTATGCCTCTGTTCAGCGCCTTACTGAATTACCGGCATAGCCAGAGTAATGAAACAGAAACAGTCAATACAACCTGGGAAGGCATACGGGTTCTGTCAGCGGAAGAACAGACTAACTACCCTGTTACACTCACCGTGGATGACTTAGGCGAAGATTTCCAGTTGAAGGCACAGACTGTAACCGGAATCGATTCTGACCGTATACTCCAGTACCTGCTCACCGCGGTCAGTGGTCTGGCTGATGCCCTGACACATAACCCTCAGCAACCGATTTTACCGTTGCCGGTCATTCCGGCTTCGGAACAACAGCAATTATTGCTGGATTTCAATCAGACTCAGGCTCTTTTCCTGCCAACAGACAGCCCACAAAGTGCACTTATCCACCAGCTATTTGAAACCAAAGCCATGCATCACCCCGATGACATTGCAGTGGTACACGGTCAGCAATCACTCAGTTATGGCGAGCTGAATCGCCATGCTAACCGCTTAGCTCATCATTTAATTGCATTGGGTGTACGTCCGGATGACCGGGTAGCTATCTGTGTCGAACGGGGTCTGGAAATGGTGGTGGGATTACTGGCTATTCTCAAAGCGGGTGGGGCTTATGTGCCGCTTGACCCGGCCTATCCGTCTGAACGACTGGCTTATATGCTCAAAGACTCTGCTCCGGTCGCATTACTGGTTCAGCTATCGACCTGTCAGGTTATTCACTCCGATATTCTGCCTAAGTCTGCGGAATCTTTACCGAAAGTCCTGCTCGATATTCAGATGCCGTTTATGGAAGAACAGCCAGAGCACAATCCGGAAATATCCGGTATGACAGATCAGCATCTGGCCTATGTTGTTTACACATCTGGTTCAACAGGTGTGCCTAAAGGTGTCATGAACAGCCACCATGCCCTGAGTAACCGGCTGTTGTGGTTTGTACGCGATATATGGTTTGTGGACGATATATGGTTTGTGGACGATATAGTCACCTTCCCGCTTATCACCGCGCTGAAAACCAGTATCAGCTTTGTGGATTCGGTAACAGAAACTCTGAGTACCTTACTGGCAGGAGGACGGCTGGTGGTTTTCGACAACCCTATGGTCAAAGATCCTGCCCGCTTCCGTGCTGGTTTACAGCATGCTGAGGTGAATTTACTGGTTGTCGTGCCTTCCCTGTTGAAACTCCTAATACAGGATAGTAATGAGCATACCCTGAAATCAGTCAGGATACTGATTTGCAGCGGAGAACGGCTGGCACCCGAACTGGCACAGCAGGTAGTGACAAATTATCCGTGGCTCCGATTGTTCAATTTTTATGGTTCATCTGAAATTAATGGTGACGCAACTTGGTATGAATATAACGCTGAGCGTGGCGTACCGGATGTATCGGTAATCGGGCGTCCAATCGCCAACACCCGCTGCTATATTCTGAATCCTGACAGACAACTGGTTCCGTTTGGTGTCACTGGCGAAATCTATATCGCCGGTGCCGGATTAGCCCGTGGTTATCTGAATCTTCCGGAACTGACGGATGAGCGTTTCCTGCCCGATCTCTTTTCGTCCCAACCGAACGAGCTGATGTATAAAACCGGTGATCTGGGACGCTGGCTGCCGGACGGAAATATCCAGTACCTCGGACGCAATGATTTTCAGGTTAAGCTGCGTGGTTTCCGCATTGAACTGGGTGAAATCGAAACGCAATTATTACAGTGTCACGGCGTACGGGAAGCCGTGGTTCTGGTACGTGAAGATGAACCCAATCAGCAACGTCTGGTTGCTTATCTGCGTTCACATGAGGGAACCGAACTGATCCCGGCTGAACTGCGCCGGCAGCTTTCTTTGCATCTTGCTGAGTATATGTTGCCCGGTGCTTTTGTCACGTTAGAGACATTCCCACTGACACCGAATGGTAAACTGGATCGTAAAGCCTTCCCTGCCCCGAGTACATCCGCGATAGTGACACAGCACTATGTGGCTCCGGTTGGTGAAACTGAAACTGTTCTGGCGCAAATCTGGCAGGAACTGCTAGGGCTGGAAAGAGTCGGCCGCTATGACCATTTTTTTGAACTCGGTGGTCATTCCCTGCTGGCAATTCAGCTTGCTGGCCGTATTCGTCAGATGCTGGGCCGTGAGTTACCCATACAGAAGATATTTGACCAGCCAGTGCTGGTGGCATTAGCACATACTCTTGCTGATGCGGCAACGACAACACAAGTCATTATCCCCAGCGCCAACAGCAATCAGCTTCTGCCGCTCTCTTTTGCTCAACAACGGCTGTGGTTTCTGGGGCAACTCGATCCGGCTGCCAGCCTCGCCTACCATCTTCCGGCGGCACTGCGTCTTACCGGCTTACTTAATCGGCAGGCACTGACTAGCGCACTCAACCATCTGATTGCCCGCCATGAAAGTCTGCGTACCCGCTTTATCTCCATCGACGGGCATCCTTACCAGCATATCGATCCCGCTGATATCGGTTTTTCTCTGCCCTGCCATGACCTGCGCCAGCTTGATCCGGCTTTACAGACCCGCCGGGTCACTGAACTTGTCGATCTCGAAGCCCGGACACCTTTTGATTTTGCGCAGGGTTCTCTGATGCGTGGGCAGTTACTTCAGCTGGCTGATGACGAGCATGTATTGTTACTCACCCTGCATCACATCATTACTGACGGCTGGTCACTGGGTATACTCGTGCGTGAACTGGGCGATTTTTACCAGTCTGCTCTTGACGGTAGTGATAACCCCTTACTGCCATTGCCTATTCAGTATGCCGACTATGCTGTCTGGCAGCGCGATCAGCAACAACAGGCAACGCTGAATGCACAACGCGACTTCTGGTGTCGCCAGCTTGCTGACATTCCGGCTTTATTGACACTGCCTGCTGATTACCCGCGTCCGGCAGTACAAACCTATGCCGGTGGGCAGGTTTCTCTTCATCTTGATGCCCGCTTACTGACATCGCTCAAGGAATTAGGTCAGCGTCACAACACCACACTGTTTATGACCCTGCTGAGCGCATGGAGCATCGTACTCGCCCGCCTGAGCGGGCAGGATGATATTGTTATCGGCACGCCGGTTGCCAACCGCCCGCATAAAGAACTGGAAGGCCTGATTGGTTTCTTTGCGAATACACTGGCATTACGTGTCAAATTCAGCCGCGAACTCAAAGTGACAGATTTGCTGGCGCAGGTTCGTGAACAATCGCTTGCTGCCTATGCCAATCAGAACCTGCCGTTCGAGCAGGTCGTGGAGGCCTTACAGCCGGAGCGCAGCCTCAGCTACAGCCCGATCTTTCAGGTGATGCTGACACTGAATAATACACCGCCTCAGAAACTGGTATTGCCCGGTTTACAGCTTTCATCGGTTGAACAGGCCCATCATGGCGCTTATTTTGATTTAACCCTGTCGCTGACAGAAACCGAATCCGGTCTGGCGGGCGCTTTAATCTATGCTGCTGATTTGTTTGATCACACCACGGCTGAACGTATGACGGGTTATTTCACTAATATACTGGCAGCGATGGTAAGCGATGCAAGCAGAACCATCGCTACCCTTCCTATCATATCGGAACCGGAAAAACGGCAGTTACTGGTGGATTTTAACGCTACACAGGTAAGTTACCCACAAAATGCGTTAATTCATCCGCTGTTTGAGATTCAGGCAGAACAATGCCCTGATGCAATCGCAGTAGAATTCGAAGATCAAACCCTGAGTTATGGCGAACTGAATCGCCGTGCCAATCAGCTGGCGCACTATCTGATGACGCAAGGTGTCCGCCCTGATACACGCGTAGCAATCTATCTTGAACGCAGCCCGGAAATGGTAGTGGGATTACTCGCCATTCTTAAGGCCGGTGGTGCTTATGTCCCCCTTGACCCGACTTATCCGGCTGAACGGCTGGCCTATATGCTGAAAGATTCAGCTCCGGTGGTTTTACTCACCCGAACAGTTTTACTCACCCGAACGGCACTGGTGGAAACATTAAACCCTGCGCCATCCTGTACTATCGTGTTGCTTGATGAGCCGCAGTCTTATCTGGCTGGGCAGCCGAAGCATAATCCAGATACACAATCAATTGGGTTGAAGCCTCACCATCTGGCTTATGTGATTTATACCTCGGGATCAACCGGATTACCTAAAGGGGTGGAAATGCCACTGATGACTCTGTCAAATTTACTACAATGGCAGCGTCAGGCTGATTCATGCCTCACCAGAAACGGTAAAACCCTGCAATTTGCGGCACTGGGATTTGATGTCGCTTTTCAGGAAATCTTCACTACGCTAAGTGAAGGCGGTTGTCTGGTGCTGATTGATGAAACCCTGCGTCGGGAGCCTCTGCAACTCCTGCGGCTGATTCAGCAAAAGCAGATTAACCGCATTTTTCTTCCTTTTATTGCACTTCAGCACCTTGCCGAAGCCGACAGCCATCGCTCAGGCAATAGTAATGAGAGCGATATATCCTGTCTGGCCCATATTATTACTGCCGGTGAACAATTACGTATCACCCCGACCATTCGTCGTTTTCTGCAACGTGCGGGGCATTGTCGGTTACACAATCACTATGGCCCGACGGAAAGTCACGTTGTCACGTCCTATACCTTAGACAAGGAAATTGAACACTGGCCGGTTCTGCCGCCTATCGGGCGCCCGATCGCCAATGCTCAGATCTATATTCTTGATGAATATTGCCGTCCTGCGCCTCTTGGTGTCGCCGGTGAGCTTTATATTGCGGGCGTAAACATTGCCCGGGGTTATCTGAATCGTCCGGAGCTTACCGCCGAACGCTTCCTGATTGATCCGTTCTCAACGAAATCCCATGCCCGCATGTATAAAACCGGCGATCTTGCCCGTTGGTTACCCGACGGCAATATTGAATATCTCAACCGTAATGATTTTCAGGTGAAAATACGCGGTTTTCGTATCGAACTGGGTGAAATTGAGGCTCAGCTGATGTTGTGCCACGGCGTACGGGAAGCTGTCGTTATCGCCCGTGAAGAGGTTGTTAATGAAAATAGCCAGAAACGGCTGGTCGCTTATCTGTGCCCACAGGAAGGCGTGAGCCTGAGCCCTGCTGAATTACGCCAGCAGCTGGCCCGACATCTTGCTGAATATATGCTGCCCACAGCTTTTGTGATATTAGATGCGCTTCCGTTAACACCTAACGGCAAACTGGATCGCAAGGCACTTCCCGCCCCGGATTCATCGGCTATTGCTACCCGTGATTATGTAGCTCCGGTTGGTGAAACAGAAACTGTTCTGGCGAAAATCTGGCAAGAGTTACTCAGGCTGGAACAAGTTGGGCGATATGATCACTTTTTTGATCTGGGCGGGCATTCGCTGTTAGCCGTTCAACTGGCTGCCCGCGTGCGTCAAATGCTGAAACGCGAGTTACCTCTGCAACAATTATTTGCCCAGCCAGTCCTGATGGATTTAGCACAGGCTATTGCTGAGGCTGATACGACTAACCAAACTATGATAGCAGTGGCAGATCGCAGCCAGAGGCTGCCTTTATCCTTTGCACAACAACGGTTATGGTTTCTTGGTCAGCTCGATCCTGCCGCCAGCCTTGCTTATCATCTACCGGCGGCATTACGCCTGACCGGCAAACTGCATCATCAGGCGTTATGCTCCGCGCTTGATAATCTTGTAGCCCGTCATGAGGGATTACGCACTCGGTTTGTGTCAAATGGAAACCAGCCTTATCAGCATATTGATGCTGCCGATATCGGCTTTAACTTATCCAGCCATGATCTGCGCCTGCTTGATACAGCCGAGAAAAACCAGCGGGTTGCCGAAATTGCTGAACGTGAAGCACAGACGCCTTTCGATTTTGCCTGTGGACCACTTATCCGTGGTCAATTGCTGCAACTGGCAGATGAGGAACACATTCTGCTGATCACCTTGCACCATATTATTACCGATGGCTGGTCAATCGGAATACTGGTACGGGAATTAGGGGTTTTCTACCGTGCCGCGCTCAATGGACAGACTGCCGTTTTGCCGCCACTCCCCATTCAATACGCTGACTACGCCGTCTGGCAACATCAATCATTGCAGGAAACAGTCCTTGCTGAACAACGTGATTTCTGGCGTAGGCAACTTAAAGATGCTCCCGTATTACTGACACTACCGACTGACCGGCCTCGCCCGAAAGTACAAACCTATGTTGGTAGTCAGGTTGCTTTCCACCTCGATAACCGCGTGTTGTCTTCACTGAAAACCCTTGGAAAGCGCCATAATTCGACCCTGTTTATGACCGTACTGGCTGGCTGGAGCATTGTCCTTGCACGACTCAGTGGTCAGGATGATATTGTCATCGGCACCCCCGTTGCGGGTCGTCCGTATCCTGAACTCGAAGGATTAATGGGTATTTTTGTCAATACACTGGCATTGCGTATTCAGTTTGATGAAAAACTTAATATCGTGGATTTGCTGACTCAGGTCAGAGAAAGTGCGCTGGCAGCCTTTGCTCATCAGGAATTGCCTTTTGAACAGGTAGTGGAAGCCTTACAGCCTGAACGCAGACTCAGCTATAGCCCTGTTTTTCAGGTCATGCTGGCCTTAAATAACACACCCGCTCAGCAGCTGATTTTACCTGAGTTACAGTTCACGCCATTTGAACAGACACAGCACACCACCCATTTTGATTTAACGCTATCGCTGGTTGAAACTGAATCTGGTCTGGCAGGCGCACTGTCCTATGCCACTGACTTGTTCGATCATTCAACTATTGAACGAATGGCCGGTTATTTCACAAATGTACTGACGGCAATGGCAGCTGATGAAAGGCAAGCGGTTGTGACACTCCCAATGCTGCCGGAACTGGAACAGCAGCAACTGTTGGTCGATTTTAATACGACTCAGGCTACTTTCTTACCAGCAGACAACCCGCAAGATGCCCTGATCCACAGGCTGTTTGAAGCTCAGGCAGAGCAATCCCCTGACGCGATTGCGGTAGTATTTGAAGATCAGGCCATCAGTTATCGTGAACTTAACCGCCGGGCTAATCATCTGGCTCATTACTTGATTGCAGAGGGTATACGCCCTGATGATCGAGTTGCGGTTTGTCTCGAACGCAGCCCCGAAATGGTTGTCGGTTTACTCGGTATTCTTAAAGCCGGTGGAGCTTATGTTCCGCTTGATCCGGCCTATCCGGCAGAGCGACTGAAGTATATGCTCAAAGACTCCGCTCCGGTAGCATTACTGACTCAGTCTGAAATCTATCAGACCATTTATCCCGATATGTTATGCGATTTAGAATCTTCGGACGCTCTGCCAATAGTCCTTTTAGATATCCAGACACCGTTTATGGATACACAACCAGAACATAATCCGGAAGTGTCCGGTATAACAGATCAGCATCTGGCCTATGTTGTTTACACATCCGGTTCAACGGGTGTTCCTAAAGGTGTCATGAGCAGCCACCAAGCCATGAGTAACCGGTTATTGTGGTTTGTGAACGATATATGGTTTGTGCATGACAGAGTGACACTTCCGCTTATCACAGCACTGAAAACCAGTATCAGCTTCGTTGATTCAATAACAGAAACGCTGAGTACCCTATTAACAGGGGGGCGGCTGGTGGTTTTCGACAAGCATGAGGTGAAAGATCCTGTCCGTTTCCGCGCAAGCCTACAACATGCTGGTGTAAATTTACTGGTCATCGTTCCTTCCCTGTTGAAGTTCTTAATCCAGAATAATGATGAACACGCCCTGAAATCTATCAGGATATTGATTTGCAGCGGGGAACAGCTGGTACCCAAACTGGCACGACAAATAGTCACAAATTATCCGTGGATCCGGCTGCTTAATTTTTATGGTTCATCTGAAATTAATGGTGATGCGACATGGTATGAGTACGATGCTACACGTGTTGTCCCGGATGTCTCCGTCATCGGGCGTCCCATTGCCAATACCCGCTGTTATATTCTTAACCCTGACAGGCAACTGATCCCCGTTGGTGTCATTGGTGAAATCTATATCGCCGGTGCCGGATTAGCCCGTGGTTATTTGAATCAGCCAGAACTGACGGCTGAGCGCTTCCTGCCCGATCCTTTTTCTGCCTATCCGAATGAGCGGATGTATAAAACCGGCGATCTCGGGCGCTGGTTGCCGGATGGCAATATCGAATATCTTGGCCGTAATGATTTTCAGGTTAAGCTACGAGGCTTCAGAATTGAACCCGGTGAAATAGAAACCCGGCTGGCAAAATGTGATGGAGTACGTGAAGCGGTCGTCATTATCCGTAAAAACACGGTTGATGAACAAACAGGCGGACAAGAACGTCTGGTTGCTTACTTATTACCGCATATGGGCGCTAAGTTAGTCCCGGCTGAACTTCGCCGGCAACTTGCCCAACATCTTGCTGAGTACATGCTACCCAGTGCTTTTGTGACTTTGGAGGCTTTCCCATTAACCCCTAATGGTAAACTTGATCGGCAGGCACTGCCTGCTCCTGATTTATCCGCAATGATAGTACATAATTATGCCGCCCCGATGGGCGAAACTGAGATCGCGCTGGCACAAATTTGGCAGGATCTATTGGGATTGAAACGTGTTGGCCGTTATGACCATTTCTTTAAACTGGGCGGTCACTCATTACTCGCAATACAACTACTAAACCGAATGAAGGAACAGGAAATGGAAGCTCCGCTGACCGCTTTGTTTGCTCACCCCACATTATGTGAGCTGGCTGCCGCTGTGGATAAACACCTTGCCGTACCAGAATCGCCGTTTGATGCAAACCCAATACCATTAAGTCCGTCTGGCTCTTTACCACCACTATTCCTGATACACGAGACTTCCGGCGATCCGCTGGTTTATTCTCCATTAGCAACGCTACTGCCGGCTGAGCTTCCCGTTTACGCACTACAGGCGCTCGGCATTCATACACTGGAACCGCAACCCACCTCCATTGAAGAACTTGCGGCCTGCCATATTCAGGCTATCCGCCGCATTCAGCCTGAGGGACCGTATCGTCTGGCTGGCTGGTCTATTGGTGGCCTGATTGCCTATGAAATCGCTCAACAGTTAATCAATGACAATGAAGTCGTGGAATTCCTTGGCATGATTGACACCTATAATTATGTCAATGGCGATACTGATAACAATACGCTTCATGAAGACAGGGCTAGTGAAGATAAAGCAGCTGTACAAATCGGGTTAATCATTGATTCACTGCGTACTCAGAAGAATATTGATGATGAACAGGCGCTGAAAGCACTGTACAAACTCAGCAGTCTGGAGCAGATTATTGATTACTGCATTGAGCATCAATGGGTGCCGGCGAATATCACGCAGAACGATATCCTTACGCGTACTCATACCGCTGAGCTGATCACCCGGCTGGGACAAGACTATGTTCCGCCCAAGTCATCCCTGCCTGTTCATCTCTATGCCGCAGATGAGTCAAACAATCGTGACCGCTGGCATGGCTGGCGCGATATCGCCGGGCACCATTCTGTACTCTGCCCCATTGGCGGAACGCACTTCTCTATTATGCAGCCTCCTTTCCTTAATCAGATTGCAGATTCAATCACTGAGCAGATACAGGCCGTTCCGGCTTTCGACCCGCGTGTTATCATTCAGCTGGGTTCTAAATCAGTCTCCCCGCTATTCTGTATGCCCGGAGCAGGAGCCAGCCCGTCCAGCCTGCTTGAACTGGCGTTATCATTCCCGTCGCAACTGCCCATTTATGCTTTACAAGCCCGTGGTTTTACTGCTGAGCACAATTATCCGCATAACAGCGTTGAAGAGGCAGCCCGAGCTTACATCCGGACTATTCGTGAGATTCAGCCCCACGGGCCTTATCATCTGTTAGGTCACTCTTTTGGTGGCTGGATCGCCTTTGAAATCGCCTTACAACTACAGGCCGAGGGCGAACAGGTAGCTGACCTCATTCTTGTTGATACAGACGAACCCAACCAGCAAGGCTCTATCCATAAGCCTGTCAGCCATACTGAGACGATAATGGAGTTGATTGATATCTACGATATGATATTAGATCAGCCGCTTTCTCTCACCCGACAGGATTTTGAAAACCTGACACAGGATGAGCAGCACCAGCTTTTACACAATGCCTTAATAAAAGCCGGCCTTTTCCGGGCAAAAACATCAATATCACTACTGCAAGGGATCATTCGCGTTATGCAGGCTAACCTGAACACCCGCTATATTCCCCGGGCACGTTATGAAGGGCTCGTCCACCTGATTAGTGCAGAAGACGAAAACCCGGATGAAATAAAAAACCGTGAAACTCAGTGGCGCACACATGTTGCAAAACTGGACGCGATGCCTGTACCCGGCAATCATATGACCATGTTATCCACCCCATCAACCAAACTCTGGGTGGGTAAACTCTGGCAGAAACTGGCAAATACAATCAGGTAAGTCTAAAGAGGCAAACTATGCAGGATTTTCTCAACCCATTTATGACAAATATCGGTGCGCAGGCGCTGTCCGCACTGGAAGCGGACATCACAGATAACCCGGTCAGCTATTGTCATGATAGGTTAAACAGGCCGGTATGCAGCCTTGAAGAACTGGAAAAACAGTTCTCTTCCGTGAGCATACCGGAATGCCCGGTTGATACCGGAATATACACCCGGTATCTGAGCGAAAATGTGCTAAATCAGGTTATGCCTGTTTCCTCACCTGCCTTTGTGGGCCATATGACATCCGCTCTTCCCCTGCACTTACCGGCGCTGGGGAAGATACTGACAGCGCTGAATCAAAATGTTGTCAAACTGGAAACTTCCCACGCCCTGACCGCGCTGGAGCGTCAGGTCTTGGGAATGATGCACAAACTCGTCTACAACTGTGATGACAACTTCTATCAAAAATGGCTTCACAATGGTGATCATGCGCTGGCGAGCTTCTGCTCCGGCGGAACCGTGGCTAACCTGACTGCATTATGGGCATGCCGGAATCAGCTTATGCCCGCAGATGGCGACTTTGCCGGACTGACTCGTGAAGGTTTAGCCCGTGGGTTAATCCATTATGGCTATAGCGGACTGGCGATTCTGGTATCAGAACTGGGGCATTATTCGCTGAAAAAAGCCGTCGATGTGCTGGGTCTTGGGCAGGATGCGCTGGTTAAAATCGCCACTGACAAAGACGGGAAAATCTGTCTTGATGACCTTCTCATCCAGTTACAGGAACTGCGCCGACGTAATATCAAACCGATGGCGATTGTCGGCATCGCTGGCAGTACCGAAACCGGCTCTATCGACCCGCTGGATGCGCTGGCTGATATCGCTGAACGGGAACAGTGTCATTTTCATGTCGATGCCGCATGGGGAGGTGCCAGCCTGTTATCAGAACGCTACCGGCACTTGTTCAAGGGCATCGAGCGTGCGGATAGCGTGACTATTGATGCACATAAACAGATGTACGTCCCAATGGGATCAGGCATGGTGCTATTCCGTCAGCCCACTATGGCCGATGCTATTGAACAGCATGCTAATTACATCTTACGTAAGGGATCAAAAGATCTGGGCAGACATACTCTGGAAGGTTCACGTAGCGCAATGTCGCTGATGCTACACAGTAACCTTCACCTGCTTGGGCGACAGGGAATGGCAGCTCTGATAGATGCAGGCATTGAGAAAGCACATCAGTTTGCGGACTTCATTCACCAACAGGAAGATTTCGAATTAATCAGCGAACCGCAGCTTTGCCTGTTGACTTACCGTTATGCTCCACCCACTGCAATTAAACTGATGCATGAGGGTTCTGAGTCGATACGACAAAAAGTACAGGACATGCTTAATGCCCTCAATCAGAATATCCAGACCATGCAGCGCTCTGCCGGAAAAACATTTGTTTCACGTACCAGTATTAAACCTGCGCAATGGAATAAACAACCAACGACTGTTTTTCGCGTTGTGCTGGCAAATCCACTAACAACGCCGGAAATACTGGAGGACATGATTGAAGAACAGCGCCAACTGGCAAGACAAAGTGAATTCTGGGGGGATTTGCAGGATTTGCTGAGCTCAAAGTGAAATAGGTTCTGAAAGCAGGATCATCATGAGTCGTTATATCGCTCAAAAGCCGATACGGGACTGACTAAGCGGCTTCGATATTGGAGCAGCCGATAATATATTGTACATTTATCGGCCATTCATGAATGGCGATTATTACTGATAAGGCAGAGGAACATATTGTGGCAAAAAAGTTGATGACTATTGCAGAACAGCTTGAGCAAAAAGGGCGCGAGCAGGGTCTTGAACAAGGCATCAGACAAGGAAAAGAAGAAGGCCGAGAAGAAGGCAAGGCCGAAGGTAAACTGGAAACGGCTCGCGCATTATTACAGCATGGTGTCAGTCTGGATATTATCGCCACCAGTACCGGGCTGAGCCGGGAAGAAATTGAAACGTTAAAACATTAAATCAATCGCTCTCTTTCACAGTAAAATGCCGATATTTAAAATCGGCATTTTTGTTTTAATTTAAGAGGGTTGTTATGTTTAATTATCAAAGAGTTTAAAATTTGGTATATTTCTCCTTTTTTATTTTTATAGAAAAATAATTAATTAGTAACAAAAATTATTAAATTTTTAGAGATTGATGAAAAGTCCCTACCTTTCACCTGAGACTAATAAATTCGTTCCCGTTGAATTTTCTATTGCCTCATCAATTCTTGATTATGTAATTTAATCCTATTTATAAATTCTGGAGTTGCACTCTTATCGTCTCCTATATAATCAGCACTGATTATTCCTGGATGAAGAATATTATTAATAGCATCGGCCAAAATATTTTTCTTTCTAGATAAATAATTTTTTACTCCCCTAGTAACTTCCCTATGTCGAACATTAGCGAATGGCATGTTCGTCTGAATAATATTAAGTTTATTTGCGGGCGCAGGTTTTGTATGAAAATCAGTAAGGGACTTGGCTGTCTCCTCTGCATCTGCTCTATTAGCCCATTTTGTGTTAACCTGCTCTTTATAGGGGTAAACAAAATCTTTCTCAACTCCATTATAACCATGCACCATAATCCCAATATTTTTCCCTTTATTTAATAAATCAACCGATGCATCTCCTAAATTTAGCGTGTCATTCTTGGTAATTAGATTACCATGATAATTTTTGAGTACTGTCTCTAAAAACACATCTGACGCTGCATTTTTTCTAGAAACAGTGTTCTTCTTACTCTCTCCTTTAAATACAAATTTGATGAGATAAAAATTATTGGTATCTTTTGCTGCATACTGCAACAACTCTATAACATCATCAACAGCATTCCCGCTCGCAACACTAGGACCATGAAAAAAACTAAATGAGTTATCTTTGTTCCGCGCTACGCGAATATCGAAGTATCTCGCTCCTGCTTCCGCTTGCTCTACCAAGGTTTTATTTTGGGTTTTAAATGCACCAGGAAATGCCTCCCCCAAACTTCTGGGTATTCTATTTTTATTTCTCCTTTTACTATAAGCATAGGTTCCTGCATCATGGCTGCCCAGCATAGCTATCTTAGATAATGGGGTATTATCAGGTAAGTCAATGTGATCGACATAGTCATCTTGTCTTGTATGTTCTATAGTTTCAATTTCATATGCATTCATAAATACTCCTTAATATTTCAATGAGAATGTAGCACTTTATATAAGTAAAATGTGGCTTAAATAAGCACTTATTAAAAATTGACAGCAAAGATAAATAAAGAAATAATGATTAAAGTTAATTTCATTATTAATATATAAAGTAGCTCTACTCTTGTTTGCTATTTTGTTATGAAACCTTGTTCAGGCTCAAAAAATAAAGTCACTTATTAAATTAAAACATGATGTTATTTTCTATAAACATCATCATATGGCGACTTATGATTCTTGTAGTCATTTTCAATATTTTTAAGTTCTTCATAAATTGAAAACACCTTATTGTACAAACACTCTCCTTCTTCCGTTAGAATTAACCCTTGGCTTTTTCTGACAAAGAGTTTCACACCTAATGAAAACTCCAGTTTCTTTAAGCTTCGGCTAATTGGTGACTCTGTGATAAAAAGCTCCTTTGTTGCCTTATTTATTGATTTATTTTTGGCTACAACAATAAAATTTACTAAATCTTTTGAAATAAACACCTGAACTCCTTTTTAAATTCGATAGGGTTTGCTTTTGGTGTTGTAAAATTATTAATGGATTTGTTTCACTTTTATTTTAATTATGTAATTTTTATAAATATTCATCATGGTGAAACCACATGATTTCGCAATAATATATAGACACATTCTTTTGTCAATAATTTAATATACAGAATTATAGCTTTAAGTAAAAATGATAATATATTTAAAAAACAATAAGTTGATTGTTAATGTTGATAAATCAACCTCATTATTCATAAATCTAATTTAAATATCATTAGCGTTAAGTCAGAGTAATTAACAATGTGATCACATAAAAATACAGAAAATCACTCTTAATTGGTTAGTCTTTGCCATTCCATAAGTTATAAAAATAAATCAAATTCCGAAAAGATGATCTTTTTCTATACTTTTAATACAGATTCCATAATCATCGACCGTGGTAATAATCTTGTTATTATTTAACCAGAACTCAAAGATTTTATTAATGCCTTGTAGATATTTCTGATGGGTAATTCCTGATACAGACAGAGATACCGAAATTTCCGCTGAATTATTTGAAGTCATAGCCTCTTTGATTGCTAATAGTTCAACTTTGCTCAGTGCCAGCCTAATATTCTCTTCATTTTCTGATTCCGCAACTGGCTGTCTTTGTAGTTCCATAATCAATAACTCCCGCAAAGCATGACCAATCTTTTCCTGACTGAGTGATGCCGTTTGTTGAACAGTTGAAGAAATGGTATTTATCGGTATCACTTTATCCTGCTCATCGGTGAGGCTAATTGGTATAGTCACGGAATAATTCAGCGAAAGTCGTGGGCGATTTCCCAGTGACTGCCAAAAACTCCCTAAACTATTTAAACTTTCTTTCGGTGGTACAACCTGAGTATAAGCGCCGGGAATACCTGCCAATTGGCGGTTATTAATCAACGCATTCAAGACTTGTGACATAACTTGTATGGCCTGATTATCCGGTTGACTATCCGGGCTGTTGGGATCAGTTGCGGGTTTAGCCGATTCCCAATAGGTAATCAGATAATTACATTTAATATTGACCCAACCCGGTAATAACCTCCCGGAGGTGGCATTAAACACTCTGGATTCTGTTGAGCGAAGCTGTAGATCTTCATGGATATCGTAAAGAAAGACACTCACCATCGCATCAGATTGTACGGTATCTAATTCAGGCAAATCGAAACGGATTGCCACTTTTTTATCCAGATACTTTTCCAGAATTCCCTTCATTGCTTTATTAACGTCGATAACAGTTTGCATTTTTAGCATAAAAAAACCTCTTATTTTATTATTTTGAATACGGTCAGGTCATTAATACATTTAATTTTTATCTATGTTTATTTCTATTAATTTTTAAACGTTAATCTACCTACTTTATCTAATTCTCGTAATAATGCGGTTTCAATATTATTATTATTAATTTCGTTATATTTGTTCTCTGCGGAAAATAGTGAAGACAATAAAGCAATATTACGAATATTGGCCCCTGTGACACTTGTTTGTTGAGCTAATTTATCGAAATCAACATCCTGAGCGACTTTTATATTTTCAGGCCAGATTGCCTGCCACATTTTCTTGCGGATAGCTTCATCCGGATAAGTAAAGCGAGTAATAAAAGTAAAACGGCGATTAAAGGCGTTATCCAAATGGCTACGATTATTGGTGGATAAAATAACCAATCCCGGATAATTCTCCAGCCGTTGCAACAGATAAGAGACTTCAATATTGGCATGCCTGTCTTGCGCATCTTTAGTTTCACTTCGTTTACCAAATAGCGCATCGGCTTCATCAAAGAATAAAACACCGGCATCCTGTTCTGCCAAGTCGAAGATACGGGATAAATTTTTCTCGGTTTCACCAATGTATTTATTCACCACAGTGGATAAATCCACTTTTATTAAGTCAACGCCAAGACAGTTGGCAATCACTTCTGCCGCCATCGTTTTCCCTGTCCCTGAATCACCATAAAACAACGCACTAATGCCGGTGCCATAACCAATTTTATCTTTAAAACCTCCCGCCAGAACTTGTTCCCGATACTTAATGGCCGTGAGTATTTCCTGTATTTGTTGAGCAATCTCATCAGAGACTAATAAATCTTTTAATGAACGTTTAGGCGTCACCCGCTGGGCCAATTGACCAAAGTTTTGTTGGGCACGTAAATTGAGCGCCTTATGAATATCGCATTGCTGCAAGATATCCAAAGGATCCCGTTGTTGTTGATAAAACTGAGCTTCTTCCAGAATCAATGGCAAAATTTCGGGATTAAAAGTGTAACGCTGGCTTAAGGCGATTGCGTCAATATTATTGGCACAGTGATTGGGCAATTGTGCCGTCAATAGATTGGTTTTTTCCTTTGAGGTCAAAACGGGCATCTCAACCAATAATGCTGATAACTTTCTCAGCCAGATCAGTGGAGAAGAAGGTTCAATTAAACAAATCACCCTTAATTCAGGTTGTTGTAATAAAGCGGAAAGAGGTTCCAGTAGCTGTTTATTCTGTTCGGCGAATAAGCAAAAATTTCGCAGTAATAAACAAGCGCCGCGCATACGGATTTCCCGCAAGATAAGCTTTATTCGCGAAAGCAAAGCTTTATCATCATTGTCAGCCAATTTAGCGATATCCACCATCAACGTTTGTCGTTCTTCTGACGCCATGATATTGGTAACCGCATAAGCTCTCGCACTGCCGGTAATACCTTTTAATAAGATTATCGGACGAATATCATCGTGTTCGGATAATAAAGCATTATTGAGTAATTGCTTTAATTTGGCTGGGTAATAGCCATTCTCTGCGGGCATTAGCCACTCACAATAATATTCTAAATCAGGCGGAATATAGTGCTGCCCAAGTAAAAAATGATACACACTGTTATCTGTGATAAAAGGAGTCTGAATCCAGGACGCCATTTTTTTACGGCTATCAATGGATAATAGCTGGCAGCCAATCAATGGTGAACGATGTAGAAAACTGACCTGTTGTGCCTGTTTCTCCATCATTGAGTGACAAAAGAGTTCCAACGCCAGCGTAAAAGTGGGAAATCGAGATTGTTGTTCTCCTTGAATTAATGCAAACAGTTGATAGTAGCGGCTATCAAAATGAGGAAGTAAACCTAACAGCAAAACATCTCTTTCAAAATCAGTCAGCTCAAAACGATCGACCAAATCAGTGAGTCGGGAAGCTACTGGCATGACGGTTTGCGGTATTACCAGACAATCATCATTGAACCAATGAGGTTTACCCATCGGGTTCTCCAGTCTGGTGATAATATCCTCTTCACTTAACAGAAACTCATCAAGGGGATCATCTTGCTGCCCTGATATACAATGGCAATGGTATTGAAGAACAAGATCAATACGTTCCAGTTGGCTAAATAAAAATGCTAAATTTGCATCATTATTTTGCTGAAATAAATTAGGGAAGACAGGCGCTGTATTCATAAATTCTTACTCAGACTATGTATTGTATTTGATGGTTATAACCATGTTATGGTGATGGGATATTTCAACCAGCTAAAGTGCGCGATATTGATTGGCCACGGCCATTCGCTTATCAGCACATCATAAACTTCGGGTTTAATATGAATATTTATTAAACCGTTTAATTCATTTAACTCCCCGGAACGCTGCAAAAATAAATGCCGAACATCATTTACACCCATTTTTTTCCAGGCCGGAAGTTGTACAACGGTTTTTTCCAGCCATTGGTTGATGGCGATTTTCTGTTCTGGCTCTGGTGTGAGCCATAGCGCATTATCATGCATGGGTAACCCACAAAGTATTTTATTGAGAGTCAGCCGCCATACAGGTATTTCCTCTTCGGCCCAAATCAGCCAATCAAGTAAACAGACAGCTTTCCTTTGCGCTTCAAGACTGACAAATTGATTTTTCTCCAATAAATCAAAAGTGCGGAAAAATGTTGGCAATAATGGCCATAAAATCATGCAACCGGCATTGCTGATGGATAAAACAGATTGTGCTGATGAAGTTTGAATCCCATTAATAGGCTGTGTGGGGGAAATTTGCGCTAAAGAAGTCGGTTTCAATAATTCGCTATGTTGTTCCTTGTTTTTTAAAATTGAAGCGTTTTGTTTTACCGTCTTCTCTATCAAACCATCATACTGTTGTGTAGCTGCTGGTTGATACTGTGTTTGTATAAGCTGAGATATTGACGGTACTGCATCTATTTGTATTTCGGTTTCATTGTGAGTCTGCTTTAATTGATTACACTCATCCTGAATGATATTTACTGCGGGTGTTTTCTTAATTTTAGTTTGTGATGTGCTTTCGGTTATTATATGAGTTTTATTATTATTTGGTTTTAATGAATTAAAAGTATTTCCAACTTTCTCTCTCTCCAATGTCAGCTTATTTTTAATGTTTAGGGCCATTTCTGTTTGTATATGGACTTCATTATTATCCGGCTTTAATGAACTGAAGCTATTTTCAACAAGTTCTCTATTCGGTATAAGATTATTTTTAACGTTTAATGTCGTTTCTGTTTGTGTATGGATTTCATTATTATCTAACTTTAACGAATGAGCGCTATTTTCAACAAGCTCTCTCTCCGATATCAAGTTATTTTTGACGTTTAATTTCGTTTCTATTTGTGTATGAATTTCATTATTATCCGGCTTTAATGAATTGAAACTATTTTCAGCAAATTCTCTCTCCGATGTCAGCTCGTTTTTAACGTTTAGTATCGTTTCTGCTGGTATATGGACTTTATCATTATTCCGCTTTAATAAATCAACACTCCTTTCAATAAATTCCCTCTCCGATTCCAGCTTATCTTTAACGTTTAGTTCCATTTCTGCTGGCATATGGAATTTATCATTATTCGGCTTTAATAAATCAACGCTACTTTCAATAATTTCTCTCTCCGATGCCAGCTTGTTTTTAACGTTTAGCGTCATTTCTGCTGGCATATAGAATTTATCATTATTCGGACTTAATAAATCAACGCTACTTTCAATAAGTTCTCTCTTCGATATCAGGTTATTTTTAACGTTTAGTATCGTTTCTGCTCGCGTATAAACTCCCTTATTATCTGGCTTTAACGAATTAAAGCGAGTTTCAATAAATTCTCTCTCCGATGTCAGTTTATTTTCAGTTTGTAAAATAAATTCTTTTTTTACGGCATGTTCATATCTCACCTGATGTTTCAGATAATACTCCGCAGATAACCTCAATTTTTCTGGCGTCACCTTTTTATCTATGGTTATCTTTGTTTGCGAGTTAATAAATTTGGATGCTATTTCTTCAGAAAATAATTTTCTTAGTAAACTAAGAACATCTGGTTGGCAAATTTGAATTAATCGGTTTAATCCCGCAGGTTGTAAGCAGTGTTTAGCTAACATAGGGAGCCATTGTTGTGGGTGCAGTCTAATATTTTCAATTAACCAATAACTGAACTCAGTATTTTTTACCTGTTGACATAAAATAGATGATTCCCAGTAACCATGATTTAAATAGTTATCAATGTTATTTAGTGTGAATTCTTCTGAACATAATGTACTGGACACACTAACCTTAGGTTTAGATTTTGATAAATCCTTACTTTCAGAGTTAATTTTTCCTGAAATAAATAAATCACAATCTACATTGTGCTTTACATTTATTTTTAACTCTTTGGTTTTGTTTTTTAATTCTCTTTCCAGTCGCCAGATAAATTGTTGTTCAAAATCTTCGAAAGCAATTTCTCCAAGATTTAAAACTATTTTTTCCAATGTATTATCATTATCCTGTGATGACCATTGCCCCACTTCCTCATCAATTAAGTAACGAAGTTTTAACTTAAATAGATCAGAACACTTTTTAAGTATTTTATTGCTATGGTGTTTTTCTATTTCAAGTGAAATTGATAATTTATCAATCACATTGTTGAATTTTATTTTGTGATTCTTTTCCACAATAGTCGCCACTTTACATTTCGTGAATATTTTTAATGGGCGAAAAACATTAACGCCCATTGTTAAATGTTTATAGCTTCATAATAAATGCTAAAATATAGTAAGGTGATACTGTATTAACTTGATGTGTATGGCTCGGAAGAGTCGTCGATGCAGTATGGTCATGACCTTCTGAGCTGCCTGCTGAACTGGTGTAAGGCCACCAATGATCATAATTAACCGTTCTTATCCACGGTTCTTCTGTAGAATTATATATTATTCGATAGCCGCTAAGATCCTTGTTATTAATTTCATCATTCAGATCATTATTTAATACTGCACTATATCTTAACCCTGTATTTTGTGTAAACCCTCCACCTTGTATGTGTTTATGCTTTGGTATTTGTTTTATATTTAATTTAGTTTCATTTACCCTGACATCCATTATTTCCGTTGCATTTTCTTTGCTATTGACGATAAAAAATTTGGAATTTTTTTGCCCTGCTGCACTCTTTGAACTTTTTCCACCGATATCTTCAACGGTTCCACCGAGTATAAATCGATCAATTAGATCCGGAGTTCCCTTAGTTCCATCACATAATGCCCAGCCTTGTGGTATGGCTGAACCTGAAAACATGGTAATCATTCCTTTTGGCAATACAGTATTAGGATCAATAGTAATATGATCATCATCTATCTTAATACCATTACCCGTTTTAACGCGGATACCTGACGAACTATTACCAATACCACCATCTGTATGAAGATGGACTTCCAGGCCATCACCAACCTTAATTCCCCTCCCGGCCTTAACTTTTATGCCAGAACTATCAACTGTGATGCTGGAATCTGCTGATGCCGTTTCTAATTCACCATCTGAGTTAAATTTTATTCCGCTGCCTGTTTTTATGGCGATCCCATTACCATCAACAACCAATCCTTTATTCCCAGCTACTTTTACCGCAATACTATTTGTATGAACTGTAATTCCATGTCCCTGACCAATAGATATTCCATCGCTTCTATTATTAGTGAGGCCACTACCCAGCCTGACAGATAAAATATCTTCTTCTAATGCTAATGGCGCTGAATTTCTGTGATCAAAAGTCCCCATTTTTAAATTCAGCGTACCGTCATCACCCAGCTTTAATCCTGCTCCCGGTCCATTTTGGTGTGGTGCCTGACCACAGGCTTTACGCCCAATATCCGCAATATCAATTAATTGGCTGAAATCAATTTGTAAAGGAATGCTGCCTTCTTTAAATTTATATTTCAATTTATCCGTTTCGGGGCCAACACCTTTTTCATTAGATGATATTTGTTGATCTTGTGCTTTTGCGGAATAAATAATTTCTTTCATGGTTAACTCCATAAAATATATTGAATATGATTTTTTACTGGTAGGTATTTTTACTTGTTCTCTTTGGGAACATAGAATAATTCGTTCTGGATTATTTTATCGGCATTCCACTGATCATTATTTTTACCGACAACTTCTTCTCTCTGATATGGCGTGGCAATACGCATTGTTCCGATTCCTTTTAAAGAAGCAGGCAATTTACCTAACGTTAATTTTTCCAGAATAGAATATGCAGCATCTCCTAATGGAGCACCATTATTTTGCCAACGCTGATAAGTATTACCGAAATTTAAAAAGGCTTCCTGATCCATCCAGTGAATAATCATGGAGGTATGGGCTGGGAATTCAGTAAGCATCGTTTCTTTAATCCACGCCTCCAATTTATAGGGATCAACGCCGGAAATTTTAATTAATTCACTGTTTACCACGACACTAATAACAAATGAGAAACGGTCTGTCGTTTCATATTTCGCGCCTGAAAAATGCCAACTGTATTCCCATGCTTCTTCTGGAGCAGGAAACTTCAATGTCGAATTATCCTGACGTTCAATAACTAAGGTGCCTTTGATGCGGTCAAAACTGACAATCTTTGCATACAGTTTTTCTGATATATCCGCATATCCCTGTGTGACACTGTCTGCCCCTAATTTTTTGGTCAGGATAATTTCATTATCTACCGTAATCAGGGATGGGAAAGGAGTCTGTGCTGTGCGGGACAGACGCCGCTGGTTTTCAGGTAACGGGTTTCCATTTTGGGATTGGTCGCTGGCGTAGGCCAGACGATAGCTCATATCTTCCATCCAGACCCTGCTATTTTGCCAGAACAATTTTTTTGTTTTGGCAGCAGTCATTACCCGTTCCAGATTGTATTCCAATTGAGTGCTATTACCCACATCCAGCCAAAACTGATCTCCTCCGACTTTGGCTATCATTTGACTATATATCGTAAATTGGTTTTGATTCTGCTCGCCCTCATAGATGACTAAATTGATCACTTGCCCTTGAGTCAGTTTGCCCTTAATACCCGCTTGCTGAATGATTAAATAATGCTGGTTAGCTTGATTCTCTTCTGTCACTGAATCTGGTTTCTGCTCTTTATCAAACTGATTGTTGGGTTTGATGGGCAGTAATGCCCGATGCTCCACCAGATAAAAAGGCAGTTTGCTCAGGTCAGGTTCTGGTTTAAACAGCTCACCACCTAACCCGATACGGGCAGCAATGCGCTTTTGTAGCGATGAAACCTGATCAATCCGAATATTGGCACGGTGGTAAGTTAATATCGGCTGTTGAGCCAGATAACCTTGTTGCATAGCGCGAAAATCATTGATGTCGGTGAGAAAGGTACGTGGTGCCCGCTGGGTACCAAAGTATCCGAGCAGGTAATTAACAATATCCAATTCATGATCGCTATCATGAGCAATTTGTTTTAATAGTTCCTTTAATGCCGGAGCATAATTTTGATGAGCATCATTACTGGCAGAATCTGGCTTAAATGGCCATTGATCGCCCCAGACTTCATATCCTTCACGCTTAAAGGCCAGTAATTTTGGCAGCATGGCAATTTGCTGACAGCCACAAGCCAAAAGCTGTTCAAATGGCAGCATAAATTGATGAAGTGATATCAGGCGCTGACGTTGAATATTCTCACTTTCAGATAAGGGCTGCTGTAATTCATAGCAAGCGGGCAACGTATCACTGACGGGATAATAGCTGCCTACATCGCGGTGTCGCCCGTAAGGCAGTACTACAGGCCTATTTTGGATCAGGGGAGGATTGGGTAAATTAGCCCGAATTTGATTTTCATCGGCTGTAACACTAATCCCGCCTCTGGTGATCACCCGCAAAGGGCCATCATGTTGTGCCAATTGATGGAGCGGATTTTGACCCCACAGACGAGGGTAATAACCTTTTTTGATTGACCATGACCAGCTATCTTTGTTAATCGGCTCAATCAAAGTTTTGTCAAAGCTGTCATCCAGACGAAGACGATTCACATTCTGAACACCCTTAATCTCAAGCAGCTTATTAACCAGTCGGCTAAGATTGAGATTGAGTTTTTTAGTGTAATCACGGGCTATCGGCAATTCAGGGCACCAACCATGTTTTAATTGCGGCCCTTCAAAGATTTCGTCATTGCGCATTCCCGCATCTTTTAGCGCTAGCGTACTGAAACGCTGTACTTCAGGCATCAGATACTGTTCTGCTGCGCTATAGACGGCAGCAAAAATACCCGCGACATTTTGCACATCGTCATCCAGTTCAATCTCCAGTAATAGCGGGAAATCAGCCGGTTTTGTCCAGATAATCTGACTGACAGATTCACCAATATTGCGGTTCTTGGTCAAAAAATCGGTTAATTGTTGGATGGCACTATTCAAATTTTCCTGAGTACGGCGTGTCGGTTCCAGATAAAGCCAGTAATTTCCCCGCAACGTAAACTTTTTCGCATCCTGACTACTGACAAAGCTATATTCCCTCTTGGTGGCATCATACCAATAGGTATAACGCTGCGCTTCCGGTTCACGGACTAATTGCACATTACGGAACAGAAAATCCCCTTTATCCCGTTCTGATTCTGGCTTTTCTTTTACCCAGTCACTGCTATGTAAATCCAGCAATGCTTTTCGATAATCATCGCTGGTGATTGGTCCACAGGTCAGTGTATTGTGGGGGCCAAATTCAGCGGGAAAAATTCCGCCTTGCTGTTGCTGCTTATTAGGGGCTGGGGTCAGTAAGTCTGTTAAGGGAAGTGTATGACGGTAAGACAGATCTGACACACCATAGCTGAACCCTTCCAAAAAAGTTATTCCGGGATCGTGTTCTGCCGTGTCGCTCCACAGTTTTCCTGCCTGTTGCTCAATGACCTGATGAGCCTGTTCCAGCAAGGTATCAAAGTGAATATCATCTTTTACTTTGTGAAACAGTACATCTTGATTACTCATAGTTATTTCCTCAGTATTAGAGCTTGCCACCTGCTTCCCAGACTAAAATCAACACTTCATTGTCTTTAGCTTCCACTGATGTGTTGGTATCACTGTCTTTAGTCACATCCGACCGACTCAGCGTTAGGCTCGTGATTCGCTCAACCAGCGGTTGCTGTTGAATGGTCGCCAGCAACTGGTAATAATTAATGCTGTTATGCAACATCACGGGGCGTTGCTCATCGACGCTCCAGGGCATATATGTTTCACTGAGTTTCTGTCGTAGCTGGCGATAGCCAAAATCTTCGTTAACTTCTGGCCTGAAAATCACGTTGTAATCGATTTTTACATCAATGTATTTCGGATTACTGATCTCAATCTCAGCCCAGAGAGAGCCTTTTTGCTGTAACCACTTTGCCATTCCTTGCAGACGTGCCAGGTTTAGCACCGGACGCAAAGGATCATCGCTGTCGTTGTATCGGTTAGCCGGAATGATCGTCAGCTGTTGCTTCTCTAGCGCGGGTACTCGGGTGAGTTCATCATTGCCGGGGTATTTAACATCAAAAATGCTGACATAACGCTCTTTTAGCAGGGTTGCCATATTGCCCCAGGTTAAAGCTCGGTTACGGTGGGACAAGTGTTGTGCTCCCCGTTCAAAAAAGGCGTTATAGGATTCCGGTACGCGTCCATTCCATGATGCCCAAGGCTGGTTGACTGAAGCTACTGTAATGATGGGCGCAACCGGGCGTTGAATCGTGCCTGCCGGTAATGGTGCTAAGAAATGGTTGCTACTGATGCTATTGGTGTTCACTAATGTTGCTGTCATCGCGTTATAGATCAGACCGTATAACCACGGGTTTTTCCCCCATGAGCCTTTAGGCGTGGGTATTGCCACGACAGCTTTTAACCAACAGCGCTCCGCTGGCATTTGGGTGGCCTGCTTGGAAGCATCTGCAGGCAGGGTAACTTGCCAGATGCCATCTTGATACAGATGTTGGGTTTCATCATTCACCCAGGCATCCAATGCAATCCATTGATTCTTTTGATTCAGGTAATACCAGGAAACGTCTTCGGGTTGCTGTGGGGCTTTTAATTTCCAATATAACGATACGTTTTGCCCCGGCTCGATGCCTGTGATACCAAGGTATAATGTGGGATGTTCTTCCAATGGTTCAGTCTCAAGACCATAGCCAAACGGGGTGAGGTAATATGTCTGGAATGGGGCTTCAGTTATACCTTGTATCTTGAGGGCTGTTATCGTCGGCAATGGTGGGCTGTTTTTTCCCTGTAGCCTGAGCACCGGTTCCTTAAAAACAAGATTATCCAAATCTTCTGGCGCACTGGTTGCTGGTTCTTTATCTGAAAGAATCAGTATGATCTCTGTTCCTTTTCCCTTGGCAGTCAAATCCAACCATTGGTTTCCACTGCTGATTTGTGCCACTAGATATTGACTATTGATATTCTTCTCAAAGGTAACCGTTATCTCTCTTGTTCCTTCTTCCATCGCCAGAAGTTTCGAAGTGATAAACACGCCACCCTGTACAGCTTTATCCGAATCAGTTTCGCTGAATAATCGTATTCCATCAGAGGGGAATGATGATTGTGTCTGTGAATCCCATGGCGTAGAGGTTACCCACTGATTTTTATCTTTTTTACGTAACCAGTACAATTCACTGATATAGCCACGATTCGCCAGCAAACTGGTATCCAGCGCATATTGCAGGGGATTGCCCTGTTCATCTTGTCCTGCTTCAAATAAGGTGCCTTGAGTGAGCAATTGTTCTGTGACTGTACTATTCAGTTCCACAGATAAGGCGACTTGGTCAGGTTGTGCCGGACGCGGAGATAATCCCAACAATGCCCGATAATAGAGATTACGGTGAGTTGCAGGTAAAGCATTAAATAAAGATATCGGTGTTTCTAATAATCGTAATATTGCCAATAGAAAAGTTTGATGAGGTAATAATTTTCCATTGGCTTCCATTTTCCCTTGATATAATTCGGCAAGTTTTTCTGGCGTATTATCTGCCATAAAGAAAAAATCATTCCAATGTTTATTTTCTTCATTAGAAGATTTAACAGAGATTTCATTAAAAGGAATTATTTTAGTGTATTCTTCAATATATTGGAGTAATTGCAAACTGGTTCGATTATCTAATTTAAAATCGCTCATCGGCACCAAATCTGACAGTTTTTTATTTAACTCAGTTAATTCCATGATATCACCTGTATGACACAGCGATTCTTTTGTGAATATATTAATTATTCACACCATTTAATTTCTATACACTTCGTCTTTTAAGTTGCCTCTTTGTTGGCTGCGACGCATCTTGAAATCCATTGTATATACCATTTGTATTTTGGATATATTGAGTTCAGCCAATATCTTAATTTACAGTGGCAAAATTTTGTTGAGTGATAAAACTTCCTGTACCTAACGAAGGTGTCATAATATCTGGTTGTGGTGGGATCACTGTATTATTTATGGCCGGAAATTTAGGCGTAAATATCGCCATGAATTTTTTTCCTTTGATAATTAAGGCCGCACCACTGGTACATTGAAGAGCCAGCTGTCTGGCATCTAACATACTGATGGTCAGAGTGCCAATTCCCGGTGTCATATGCGTTATTGTGGTATAAGTTGCAGAAACAGTAACCCGTTTCTCATCCCCCAAAATACAAACTTTTTTACCGTTGACCCGCGCATGACCAGTGCCCCTAATCTTGCCGGGGATGGTAACTTTTACCTGTCTATGCCCAAATTGAGGCTCAAACTGTAGAATATCACCGTCTGTTACAATAGATTCACTCATGATACCTCCATCCCTCGGCCTTCACTCAGCGCCAGTGTTCCCTGAATCTGCTGATGGATATCGCTTCCACGCAGGCGATACATCACCTTTACTTGTAAGGTACTTTTATTATTGGGCGACTGACGAACCTGAATCTCGGTAATATCCGCCCGTGCTTCATAACGCAATACACTGTCATGAATATGGGACTCAATTTCAGCAAACAATTCGTTGCGGATATTTTCAAACATAAAATCATTTAATCCGCAGCCATAATTTTCGCGCATTAAGCGTTCCCCCGGTTCAGTTTTGAACAGGATGTGCAAACTCTGGCGCACATCTTCTGCTCCTTCTGCCATTTTCACCCCTTCTTCAAGGGAAAAAGCGGGAGGAAAAGCCCAACCACGACCATAGAGGTGTGTCAGTATTTGGTTTTCCATTGTTCACCTTTCACTGGGTAAGATTAATTTTGTTGCCTTTGATCTCAACACTGTTCTTGCCTGACATATTGAGTGATTTATTCATTTCAGCATTCATGGTCTGCCCTTTCAGCGTGAGTTCTTTTTTCACCACCAGCGCTTTTTCCTGATTATCTTGGCTGGGTTCTAATGGCGCTTTATTTTTCGGGTTGTGCATTGCCCCCAGAATGACCGGATAACGCGGATCATGTTCGAAAAAACCGACAATGACTTCGTCACCGGGTTCTGGATAAAAACAGAAACCGCTTTCGTGGCTGGCGTAAGGTTTCCCCAATCGGGCCCATAAAAATTCATTCGGACGATTCAGTACCGGCAGAATAATAGGAATGCGGTTCAGGGCAGCTTTGTCCTGCTGATACTTTGCGACAGTCGCAATATGGAGTTCAGTCGCATCGGGAAGCATCGGCAGATACTCCCTTTGCAAGCCAATGCTTAACGTCGTTTCCCAATCAATTTGTCGGTTAAAATGATGGCGAACCGCAGTAATACTTGCAGTACCATCCAATTGAGAACCGAACCCCGTTAATTGAATATTGTCACCTAGCTGATAACGTCCATTACCTTTAAGCAGGAACTCGCCTGTAACACCAGAAATTCGCTGATTCAGCAATAAACCCTGTGCCAGATGACCACTCTCTTGGCTGGTTAACGGGCGGCTGTAGCGAATGTCCCAGCTTGTTTTATTTAAAAACGCTGACCTATCAGGAGAAAGTGCCGCTTCGCCCACAGCAATACTGCTGTAGCGCCCGCCTGACAATTCTTGTTGTTTATTGATATCCCAACCACTGACTTCCAACGAAGCGGGGTTAAGATAGTTATCAAATTGCCAGCTGGCATCTTTGACGAGGATATCTTTTTCCTCATCTCCACGACTTTTCAGGATATGAGTTGGGTTGGATTTCAGGGTATTAGGTTGAACAAGCTGAGCGCCTTCTGTCGTGGGTAACAGCCATACACCCGTTGCCAGTAGCCGACACAACAAAAAATGCCAGTCAGAACAACGAAATTGCACCATCTGTTCATGTTTTTGATCCAATGCGGCTATCTGATCAAAACGTGCCCTGATCCCCGCCTGACTCAACAAGGTATTCAGAATAGTTTTTTCGTTACTGGCTTTAAACAACTGTGAGTGCTGAGTATCTGCCATCAGTTGTAGTCGATGCCGGACAACCAGAGTAAGTAATAATTGCTTATTTTTGATCTTTAGTGAGTTACGGGTAATCTGACCGTTAAACAGCACTGATTTTTGTCCCCCTTCAATCAATTCCAGAAGCAGCGTTTTCCCTGTCTGACAATGGGCCAACTCAGCCTGTACATCTGTCTGACTGAAAAAAGAAAGTGGTCTGTCCGGTAAACTGAGTTTCAATGTTGCGGAAGGGATGCTGTTAACGCAGAAGTTGGTATCGACATCAACGACAGCCAGCAAGGACAATTCCTGACCATCGGCAATGATTTTCAGTTGATGGTTCATCAGGGATTTCCTCTGGAGGCCTGCAATATCTCACCCGGTGCAAACCCGTTGAGATTATCCAGATTATTTTGCGAAGCCAGTGTGAGGTAATCAACACCTCCAGACAGCGTCGATGCCGTGCTGGCCGCCATCATAGCCAGTGAAACGCCATCCTGTACCCGTAAAGCGATTTGCGCCGGTGATTTAAGATTTTGTTCTGTCTCCTGTAAGACCAGACTTTCATCCGCCACCAGTGTCAGGATAACCCGTGCCCGCAAAGGTGTGGCATCACGATCAAACAAGGTATAATTCACAGACAAACTTTTCGCCCTGCCGGCAAAATAGCCGCGGTTTTCCCAGCGCATTTTTCCCCATTTGATTTGCAGGAATTGTGTTTCATAACTGGTGGCATCCACGCTGCACAACTGCTTGAGTTGCATTAACTGAGCTTCAACAGGGATTTTATTGTCCGGCATTGTGCCGTCAAAAATCAGCTCAAGGGATAACCCGGCGGGCTTAGCCTGTACATAAATGCTGCTCTGTTTTTCGCTATTAATTGCCAGAGATTGTTGGTAATCCGTTTGGTAATCCAGTTGCAGGGAATCAGGGTTATACATAGCCTGAATGGTGCCTGCCTGTATTTTGCCCTCTCTGTCTTTATAAGCGTTAATGGTCAGCTTTGCTAAACCACGTTCAATTAAACTCATGAGCGCCACCTTTCCTCATCGCGTAATGCAGCCAGCACTTCACGTTTAATTTTTTCAACTAAAGCCGCCTCATCCAGACTTTCCTGAACCAACGAATAGCTCTGTTGCTCTGAGCCGGTTGGCGGCATTGATGAAACCACTTTTGCCTGAATAATTAATTCTCTGATTTCGACTGTCATACTTTGACTCCCAGCCAGCAAATATCCTGATAGCGCAGTTCAAGGGTATTCACCAAAATGGCATTACTGTTCGCATCAAAATCGCTGGTCTGCCAGCGTACCGGTAAGGCATTGCTCAATATCCAGCTGGACAAGGGCAATGAATTTTCGTTTAACAGCATGATCACCACATCCGCATAGGCGATATTTTCTCCACGCAACACACGGTCAAACATCAGGGTCAAAGGAGAAACTGTCATCACACCACGCTCCAGCGTTAATAGGCCGTGTTGGATCTTTTCAGCCAGATAGTTATTACGGGCATTTTCACCACCCTGGCTGTGCTGGGTGACCTGGAGTTCCCGGCTTAAACCGGAAATACGCTGAAAACGGATATCCAGCGGGTCAGGAATACCGTTGAAAATAAAACTCGCCATAAAGCGGTGGGATACCACCGGAGTGAAAAAATCGGTCATTGTGCTCTTTCCTTTTTAAGATAAAAGCGCGCCCGTTTGGGTATCAAATACCAAACTGATTTCGATAAATTCGGCGGGAGACAATACAGCTAAGGCGACTTTCATGATCATTTTTCCTGCCCGGATATCCTCTTCGGTCATCGTTTCATTTACGCCTAACAACACAGTAAATGCTTCATCTTCCCGTGAACCGTACAAGCCTCCCTGTAACCATAGTTGTCGCAGCCAGTTATAACTTTGCCCTTTGCATTTCATCCATGTCAGTTCGTTATTAGGCTCAAAGATGTACATACGGGCCAATTTCGCCAAATGCGCGATGACATAAGAAACTAAGCGTCGTGTTTGAAGATAACGCCACGGCGTGTTATCTGTGTTTTCCAGAGTGCGACATCCCCATACGCGTATACCTTTACCGGGAAAAGTGCGGATCACATTGAGAGAAGTCCCATTACTGTTAAATAGTTCACTTCCCTGAAGATACGACTTAACCGGCCGGATAACCTGAGACAGAGCAATATTGGCGGGCGCTTTCCATACACCGACTTCACTATCCGTATGTTGAATAAGTGCTGCAATAGCGGCGGTAGGCGAGAGCACAATATTTTTGGAGCCGGATATATCCTGATATGTCGTTTCCAGACGAGGCCAATAGGCAGCACCCCATTGACGATATCCTGATGAGAGATCTTTCAGACATTGCTTTGCCTGCTCTATCTCATCCGGCGCATCCAGCAGCACAAAGAGATTAGAACGGGTCTGACTCAATTGCAGCAATACCATCCAGACTTCAGACCACAAATTGGATAAAATTTGTTGATCATCAATCATATTGTCATTCAGGCGGGCGATATCCGGTGCCAAAATCAGGGTAATCTGTGTTTCTGCGCTAATGGCTTCTTGCACCGCTTTGCTGCTTAGTGCTGCCATCAGGGTTTCCGCTTCCGTTTGGGTGATATTTTCCGAGGGCATATTCCCTTGCAGCGGTAAAACAAAAGCCTGTTGCCCGCCATTATCGAAATAGTGCCTGACTGCAAATGCCATTAAATGATGGTCGCCAAATAGCCGGATATATTCCACCAGATTGTCGATACGAACCGCGGTTTTTGCGTGTTGTTGATTACGGCTGGTATAACCAATAAATACAGGCACTGCACTGGATATTTCCTGTTGCCCTGTGGTAATGATACTTTCTGTTAATGTTACGCCCGGTTGAATTTTTTCCATCATCATCTCCTTTAATTGGGTGAGATAGGCACTGTCAATACAGTGCCTTGTGTTTAATTACGGAGATTACTGAACAATATCCTGCGTAAATTGCAGAACGATAAATTCAGCCGGTCGCACTGGGGCCAGACCCACTTTCATGATCATTTTGCCTTGTTTGATATCAGCGTCAGACATGGTGATATCCTGACCGATATGGACAAAATAAGCTTCTTCAGGGGTGTTTCCCATCAGGGCATTCTTTTGCCAGAGAGCATAAAGATAGTGGTCAACGGCAGCCTTGGCACGCATCCAGGTCGGTTGATTATTGGTTTCAAATAACACAGCCCGCAGTGCCTGACGAATATCACGTTCAACGGCATTGAACAGACGACGGACAGGAATGTAGCGCCAATTGGTGTTGTTAACCTCCGTACAAGTACGGGATCCCCAAACCATAAAACCACGACCCGTAAATAATCGGATGACATTAATGCCTTTGTCATTCATGGTTCCTTGCCGAGCATCGTCAACTTTATCAGTCAATCCTTTGATACCAGTAAGTGCAACATTCGCAGGTGCTTTCCAGACACCACGCTGGTTATCCGTTTGGCAATAAACTCCGGCAATGGCGGAGCTGGGAGGAAGAATAAGCTGACGTTGTTGTTCCTGTTTTAATCTGGCATCAATACTCCGCGCCAGCGTTTCATTTTTTTTCCTGAGTTCATCCAGATTTTTCAGTTTATCTTTGCCTGATTCATCCTCGTATCCACTGATAATCACATTCTTATCAACGGGCAAGGCAGAGAATGTCAGGTTAGTTTCCAACTGAGGATAATACGCGGCAATTCTGGAACGAGTTCCCGAACTTGGTATAGATTCACCATCAGGGCTGTCTGCAATCAGAAAATAGCCTACTTTGTTATCATTTAGTAATGAACTGGCTGCATCATAAACTCTGTTTTTGTAATCCCATTCGGTTTCCGGACAAACCAGTAGAGTAATATCCCCTTGTTGCTCAATTAATTCGGGAATGGCTGCCAAAGCCAATTCGTTATTAATATTGTTTAATGGGTAGATATAACAGCTCCCTCCTCCATTTTGAAAATAGAGCCTCAGGGCTTCTACAGCCAGAGATTGATTAATTCTCTCAATACTGTGGATCCATTTTTGGGTTTCTCCCTCAGCAACAGAAGCAGCGAGAATCTGAACATCAGGTGTTTCTCGGGCTTCTTTTTTTGTTCCACTATCAGAAGGGAGGCTTGATTTGATAACAACATCTGTCACTGGTGCCAAAGAAAAAGCAGAAGTAAATTCAAGCCAGTTATTGATACGGATACAGGCTTGGTTTGGCTCTACCGTGTTTGGGGTAAACTTACCGATAAAAACAGGCACAGCTGTGGGACTGTTGCTGACAGACAATGCAAGGGAAGCATTTTCTTCAATATAAACGCCGGGCGTTTTTAGATCAGCTACCATGATAATTCCTTATCAATCAATATGATTAACGCTGTTCTACATCTTGCGTAAACTGGAGGATGATAAATTCCGCAGGTCGAACAGCAGCCAGACCGACTTTGACTACCATTTGTCCCTGATTAATTTGATCTTCTGTCATCGTAATTCCCTTGCCAATCTGCACGAAATAGGCTTCCTCTTCTTTGTTGCCCGCCAATCCGCCTTGTTGCCACAGGCTATAAAGGTAATTATTGATTGCTGCTCTAACACGTTCCCACGTTGGTTGGCTGTTAGGTTCAAACATGGCAAAGCTCATGGTGCGCTTAACATCCCGTTCGATGGTATTGAATAAACGACGCACAGGGACATAGCGCCAGTTGTCACTGTCTTCCAACGTCCTTGCTCCCCAAACGGTGGTACCGGTATTACTGAAAGTTCGGATCATATTAATGGCACGCTTAGCGTTATATGCTCCCTGAACTTCATCCGTGACCAAAAATGCCGGTTCCAGTCCGCCTTTTAATGCAATATTGGCAGGGGCTTTCCATACACCGCGGGAGAGATCGACGGAGGCATAAACACCAGCCATAACCGCACTCGGTGGAATAGTAATTTTTGCCCAATCCGCTTTCAGCCATGGGTAATAAACTGCCGCGAACGCGGTAGCGTCATATTTACTCTTGATGGTTTCTACATTCGTGATAGTCAGGGCTTCTTCAGGGCCATCAAAAATGGCAAATAATCCTTTTCCCGGCTGACATAAAATTGCTGCGGCTGTTTTAATATCCTCACCCGCAGCAACCAGCAAAGTGACATCATCTAAGGTTGGAACCACTTTTTCTAAATTACTGGTCTTGATGAGATAACAATAACCTCCGCCATTAGTAAAATAAGCCCGCAGAGAAACTGATAATTTATCTTCTGCATCAAAATTGTTTGATACCTTATTAAGATATTCCATCCAGGAGTTAATTCGGAATGCGGTATTTTCGGCAATAACATTATTTTTTTCATTCACTGCAAAAACAGGAACGGCTGTAGCACTACTGGATATAGATAGCGCCAGATTATTTAATTCTTCAATATAAACGCCGGGGTAGCTGGTAACTGTTGTCATAAAAAATCCCTTATATGGAATGATTAACTATCAATGCCTCAATTAGCCTGCATAGTGACGCGATCAGCCGCCAGCGTAATTTCCTGAACGGCAATATCATTGCTGGTGGCATCAAAGGAAGGAGATGTTAATGAAGTAGGGAAAGCATTAGCGACATTCCAGGTCATTAATAATTCAGAACCAGCATCATTGGTTAAGCTAATGGTAATATCTTTTTTCTCAACTTGATTCAGTTGGATAGAATTAATCCAGTCAAATAACTCAGTTTTACCCGGAAAAACACCTTTACGCAGGGTAATATTAATAGGTTGGTGTTGACCAGGCATTTTGAACCAATTACCTACACCGTCACGATATTCGATGGTTTCATAATTAATATCCAGACCTGAAACGCTATTGAATGGAATCTGTTCACCGCCAACAGAAACAACAAAACGATAAGAAGGAATAGGATATTCAATCGCAATTTGAGACGTACTTGTAGACATAACAGCCTCTCTTTAAATAAAAGTGATTATGGTTGATTAAATTACTTAGGGTGCAGAAAAGTATTTGTTTAGATAAAGCTACCGCCACAAAATGAAAGTAAACTTTCTTCTGAAAAAAATTTTTGTAGCGTTGTTAGTTTTATATCGGCATTGATCGTGCCGAAAATTTTATATTGAGTACATTGCCAATAATGCAAATTGCTTTTTATGCAAATTCACCTTCCCGAATTAATAAATTCATTTCTGTAGTACTTAATAACGTTTAATAACCATTAAAAATAATTCAATGAATAAATTGAAAGCACTAATAAAAAATTAACCCGAGATAAAATTAATCATAAATGGAAATTGAAGTGTGATAATTTAGATATGACGCGAATGAATGGAGGAATTAAACTGGGAAGAGATTGAAGCATTAATACATTAAATTATTTTTCTTTTATGAAAGAAAAATACCGATCCTGAAGATCGGCATATTTATTTAACAAAACCCAATTACAATGGCATACGATATTCAATCATGCCTGACTTTTCAGCCACCCAGTTATAAAGGCGCTGACCACGCAGATTCGTTTCATGTGTATGCCAGTATAACCGCCCACAATGTTGTTTTTGTGCTTCATGCTGGACAAATTCAATCAGCTTTTTACCGATATGACGCCCTCTGAACTCCGGTGAAACAAAGAGATCTTCAAGGTAACAAAAATCAGTTTCAGACCATGTAGCACGGTGATAGAGATAATGAACAAAGCCAAGAATTTTACCGCTCTCTAATGCGACCGCACAGTGCATGGGTTCTTTTACATCAAAAAATCTGGCCCACGTCCTTTCAGTAATATTTTTCGCTAAATCAACATTATAAAAATCCTGATATGCCTGCCAATAAACCAGCCACTGTGAATAATGTTCAGGAGAAACAAATTCAACAGTAACCGGTAATAAATTATTGTTCATGATAACTCCTCTCAAATAAAAGCCATCCTATTTGATTTTTATCGTAAAAATCATAATGAAGAAATGACGGAACAATATTACAATTGCATTTGGTACTTAATAAGATACACTTTTATTATTATTTAAGGATCCACTTTATCATGGTGCGCAAATCACAATCCCCGTTTCCGCATTTACTCTTAAATAATGGCTACATTAAAGATCAGGTTTACCACACGATCAGAAATGCTATTCTTGATGGTCGGCTCACCGAAAGAACCAAAATCCCATCCACAAGAGCACTGGCTGAAATGATGGCAATTTCACGCAACTCCGTGATTGCCGGTTTTGAACGTCTGATCGATGAAGGATATTTGATAGCACGTAAAGGTTCAGGAACCTATGTATCAACCACGATCCCAGATGAGTTGATCACAACAAATCCTTCTCCTGATTACCTGAAAAGAAAAATGATTTCAGCACCAGACCTCAGCGCTACTGCAAATAGGCTGATGCCTTTCTGGGAAAAAATAAAACTAACGAGCGACCAATACCCTATATTTAACATCGGTGTCGGTTGTGTGGATCAATTTCCTCATGAATTATGGGGACAGTTAAGCGGTAGAGTCTGGCGTCACTCTAAAAAAACAATCGGGCAATTTAACCGACCTGATGGCTATCCACTACTAAAAAAAGTGCTGGCTGATTACGTTCATTCAACCCGTGGTGTAAATTGCCGCGAAGATCAAATTATTATTGTTAACGGTACTCAGCAGGCAATAAATTTAGCTGCCCGGGTATTATTACAACCTGATGATAAAGTCTGGTTAGATGACCCCGGTTATGACAGTGCCAGAGCAATATTCACCTCGATGGGCGCACAAATCGCTCCTATTCCTTCCGATGAACAAGGAATGGATATTGCTTATGGTGCAGCCAATCACTCCGATGCAAGGTTAGTTTATACCTCTCCTTCCCACCAGTTTCCGTTAGGAACTACATTGGCACTATCACGGCGTTTAGCGCTTCTTGACTGGGCTAATCAACACAATGCATGGGTTTTTGAGGACGACTATAACAGTGAGTTCCGCTATTTATCTAAACCCATTCAGGCACTGCAAGGATTGGATACGACTCAACGGGTCATTTACGCCGGCACCTTTTCAAAAATGCTGTACCCCGGTTTACGCATTGGTTTTTTAGTCGTTCCAGAGGCATTAATTGATGCGTTCACGATGATGAAATACTACAGCGATACGCTCTCTGGTTATCTGGAACAGGTAGTATTAGCTCATTTCATACAAGAAGGCCATTATGCGCGCCATGTACGTCGCGTCAGAAAATTATGTTATGAAAGGCAAACCGCGTTATTTAATGCCATAAATCGATACCTTCCTCATGTTTTCGATGTGAATATCACTGATTCGGGCATCCATATGGTGTGCCGGTTAAAAGACGGTTTTACCGAAAAAGAGATTATTACAAAATGCAGGCAACTAGGTTTAGGTGCCCAGCCATTATCACACTACTGTATTCACTCCTTTTCGGATAAAGCAATTCTTTTCGGCTACGCGGCCCATACACCAGCCGAAATTAATGAAAATATAAAGCGACTGGCTGATTTTTTTTATTGAGTTTTCAGAATTGATTGAATGGAAGATACTAATGAAGAATATAAAATCACTAAGCCCTTACCCCACAATGTATTTGAAAACAAATCTCAGGCTGATTAATTAATTCGTAGTTCTTTGCTTAATAATTCCAAAACAATATCTACTTTAGGTAATAATTGTCGCCCAACTGGCCATACTAAATGAAGTGGTAATCCATCGGTTGTTAATTCCGGCAATACTGTAACTAATTCACCGCGCTGTATATCATCACGTACTATCCATGTTGCTAACTGTGCAATACCGTAGCCTGCTTTAACCGCGCTTACCTGAGCCTCACCATTGCCAACAATGATCCGGCCTTCCATCGTCTTACGTTCAACTGATCCTGTGTGATTAGCAATCAGCCAAGGGCTGGTACTCCCATCGGCCTTACCATAAAGTACAGAATCATGACGAATCAACTCATTTACCGATGTTGGTGTACCATATTTAGCCAGATAAGCAGGTGAAGCGCAGAAAATCAGGCGCTCACGACCAAGATACCGATGTCCCAGAGAGGAAGGCCAATGCTCCGGGCCTCCAATGCGCACCGCTACATCAATACCTTCGTCAATTAAATCAACAAACCGATCAGTAAGCGAAACATGTGGGTGTAAGTGAGGGTACTGCTCTGTAAGGTTTAATAATAGTGGCCAAACATTCAATCGACCAAATGTCGCTGGCGCATCTAACCGCAGCCGACCTACGGGTTCTCGGAAGCGTGTACTGAGAACAATCTCTGCTTCTTTCAAATCAGCAAGTACACGGACACAAGTACGATAGAAAGCACTTCCTGCATCTGTCAGCGACAATCTGCGAGTTGTACGTTCAAACAGACGTGTACCCAGCCTCTCTTCCAAACGAGCCACACTCTTGCTGATTGCAGAGTTGGTTAAATTTAATCGTTGCCCTGCCGCCGTGAAGCTTCCTGAATCTACCGTGACGACAAAAGCTTCTATACCCTTAAAACGTTCGAAAGGTGTCATATCAAAACTCTGATTATGGATTTAAATTCCATAATAGTATGAAAATAAACCAAATATAAGATTTATTTTTTCCAATAAACTGGGTAGAACCTTTGAAATATGTAGGAGCTTTTAATGTCTTCTTATTCAACAGCAATTACTACCAAATCGACCAACCGTAGCCGTTTTTCTATTACTATCCTGGCTATAGCAGCCTTTGTTATCGTTACGACTGAATATTTAATCGTCGGGATTTTACCGGCTTTAGCTCGGGATCTGAATGTTTCAATTTCAGTTGCCGGACAACTTGTCACGCTGTTTGCATTTACGGTGATGTTTTGTGGCCCCGTGCTAACAGTCTTACTGTCTCATATAGAACGAAAGAGACTATTCGTTACCATTCTACTTATCTTTGCTGCTACCAACGCTCTGGCGGCTATCGCTCCTAATATCTGGGTACTTGCTGTTGCCCGATTTATCCCTGCCCTAATGTTGCCAGTCTTCTGGGGAACAGCCAGTGAAACCGCCGGGCAAATAGTTGGTCCCAAATTTGCCGGCCGGGCCATTTCACAAGTTTATCTGGGCATCTCTGCTGCATTATTATTCGGTATTCCGTTAGGTACTCTTGCATCAGATTATATCGGATGGCGAGGTACATTCTGGGGATTGGCAGGCATGTCCTTTTTAATAGCAATCCTCATGTCAATCTTCATGCCAGCCATTGCGCTGCCCGAAAAACTCAGAATTAAAGAGCAAACAATCATCCTCAAAAATCCTCAATTTATAGCCAATATTATTCTATCTGTGGTGATCTTCACTGCTATGTTTACAGCATATACGTATTTAGCCGATACATTAGAACGTATCGCCGGAGTAAAACCAGCATATGTCGGGTGGTGGTTAATGGGATTTGGGGCTATTGGTTTAATCGGCAACTGGCTAGGTGGCCGTTTTGTAGATCGTAATCCGCTAGGTATTACGATGATATTCACATTATTGTTGGGTATAGGAATGGTTTTCAGTGTTCTTCTATCCAGCTCTCTATTTCTGCTGGGATTATCTTTGTCACTATGGGGTATCGCTTACACTGCTCTGTTCCCCATCTGTCAGGTTCGGGTTATGAAAGCGGCTTCACATGCACAGGCGCTAGCTGGTACTTTGAATGTTTCCGCTGCTAATGCCGGTACTGGTTTAGGAGCAATCATTGGCGGGTTAGTGATCTCTGAGTGGGGATTAATCAATATCAGCTATGTGGCAGCCGGTATTGCTGCGATAGCTATTTTCATGGTGCCGTGGGTAGCCCGACAAAGACATTAGATATACACAATGGATTTCAAGATGCGTCGCGGCGACAAGGGAGTGACCCCCGGGAGCATAGATAACTATGTGACTGGGGTGAACGAGCGTAGCCAACAAAGAGGCAACTTGAAAGACGAAGTGTATATTTATGTTCAAGGTCAATCAAGACTGATTGACCTCAGATTACTGACAAAGTGCTGGTTTTTTGGAAGGCGCTTTTCGCGCCTTTTGAATTTGATACATTTCCTAATCTTTTCATTACATTAAGATACGATCTTACTTCTTTTCGATAGTTTTACTGTTTTTCTTTTTCGTGCTCTAAACAGAGGGAAAAAGCCTATTAGAGAAAATAAAAACCCAAAGAGTGAAAAAATAAGAGTAATGCCATAAAGGCTAGAAAAATTATTTAATTGAGCATTAGCAGGATTATCTTTCAAATAGATAATCTCTAATTTTTCACCAATGTTATAACTAGCTGGATTACTTCCGGAAGAGGAGGTAAATTGAACTTCTTTACCGTCTTCGGTTGTAAAGTTAATAACCGGATGATAATATTTACTCTCTTTTTTTCTTTTAGACTTATTTGAATTTGAGATATGTAACTCTAATTTTGTTACAACTCCGGTTGTTTTCACCCCATCCAACGTAAGCACCACTGTCGATTTAGCAGAATGAAATGCACCAAAAAGAAATAAAACTCCGACAAATGCCACTAATCCTAAAAGAATTTTATATTTAGTTTCCATAGATATATTCTATTCCTTATGATCCCACCTTTTGTGGGGAAATTTATCTTTATTGCCCAATATAAATTCTTTCTTCCGGTAATAAGTTTTTGGCTAAATTCAACTGATTATTTTTTACCAACTCATGGATGTGATGTACTGTGTCGGTGATATCCGTGATATTACTAATCCAATGATTAACATACTTTTCAACAGCCTGATTTCGCAACCCGATTTGGATTGTCCTCTGCTCTAATTTGTTCAATGAGATATCCCGTTCCGGATCCCACTGAATAACAACATCACTGTGTTGTACTTTCTTTTTCCAGGCATCCCTTGAATCAGAGAATTCAGAATGATAGTGGCTAATAACGCCTTGCTGGATAATTTCCCGGAATCCTTCATGGGTAATGTCAATTGCTAAAATGCGTTTTTGCCCCTCATCTTTCATCCCCCAGCCGGATCGGTACATCATCCATAAAAATGAGGGTTTAATCCATGTCATGCGTGTCATACTAAAAGGAGGAGAAATGAAAGTATTATTTTGTATAGCGCTATCGGCAATTGAGTCTGAAAATGCCTGATATACCCGAATATATTGTTCGGTGTAAAATGCTCGAATCGGATTATCTTTATATGAAAACATATTATCCTATATTACCATAACTTAATTTATTATTTCATTGACAGAATTGAATGCAGCCAACTCTAATAAGTCATGGTATATCAGGTGTTTTATTAATAAAAGAATAAATAGAAATAAAATAATGATAGGTAAACCCCATTTAAAATAATGGAGTTTACCGTAAATTCAGAAGTGAGATTATCTAGCACCACCAATTGTCGCCGTCATTCTTATCTGGCGATTATCGGTAATTTCAAGATTGGAAAGTACAACCAATCGAGGCAGTATACGGCGCAGAAAACGTGACAGTAATGGGCGCAGCGCATGATTGACCAACAGTACCGGTGGTGCTCCCAGCATTTCCTGACGCTCCAGTGCTTCTGCCGCCTGACGCTCCAGACTTTCAGCCAGTCCCGGCTCCAGTCCGCCACCGCCCTGTAATGCCTGAAGCAAAATACGCTCAAGGTTTGCATCCAGACCAATCACTTTAATTTCATCCACACCTGGGAACCATTGCTGAGCAATTGCTCTACCCAGAGCAATTCGGATGGCAGCTGTCAATTCGTAAGGGTCAGTCTGTACCGGTGCATGTTCCGCCAGCGTTTCAATAACGGTTCGCATATCACGGATTGGTACTTGTTCCGCTAACAGATTTTGCAGAACCTTATGTAAGGTCGTCAGGCTGACAACATCAGGGATAAAGTTTTCAGTCAGTTTCGGCATTTCCTGACTCACACGTTCAAACAATTGCTGTGCTTCATGTCTGCCGAACAGTTCACTGGAGTGCTGAGACAATAAATGGTTAAGATGTGTCGCCACAACCGTACTTGCCGCTACCACGGTATAACCCTGTACCTGAGCCTGTTCCCTTAAACTGTCATCAATCCAGACAGCAGGTAGACCGAAAGCAGGATCTTTCGTCAGGTCACCCTGTAAATCACCGACTGCTCCACCCGGATTAATTGCCAGCCAACGTCCCGGATGGGCTTCACCACGACCAATTTCTACCCCTTTCATCATGATGCGATAGCTTGCAGGAGCAAGTTCAAGGTTGTCACGGATATGGACAACAGGCGGTAAATAACCCACTTCCTGTGCGAATTTTTTACGGATACCGCTGATACGACCAAGCAACTCGCCATTCTGACGAAAATCAACCATCGGGATCAAACGGTAACCGACTTCCATTCCCAGAGGGTCTTCCAGTTGAACATCAGACCATGAAGCTTCAGCAGTTTGCTGTTGCTCTTCCACCGCTTTCATCTCTTCATGTTGTGCCGTAAGCGGATCTTTGTCCTTACGCAACAGGAAGTAACCGACTCCCGCTAATGCAGCAGTGAACAACAGGAAAACAAAGTTAGGCATTCCCGGAACTAAGCCGAGTAAACCTAATACACCAGCACTCAACATTAAAACTTTAGGGTTGTTGAAAAGCTGAGTCACCATCTGCTGACCAACATCTTCGTCAGTCGCTACACGAGTAACGATAACACCCGCAGCGGTAGAGATGATCAGCGCCGGTAACTGGGCAACCAGACCGTCACCAATGGTCAGCAACGTATAGGCTTCCGCAGCATCACCCAGGCTCATATTGTGCTGGGCAACACCAACAATTAAGCCACCGATGATATTGATCACCAGAATCATTAATCCGGCAATGGCATCTCCGCGCACGAATTTACTCGCACCATCCATTGAACCGTAGAAATCGGCTTCTTGTGTCACTTCTGCACGGCGTTTTTTCGCTTCATCTTCACCAATCAATCCGGCATTCAAATCAGCATCAATCGCCATCTGTTTGCCGGGCATTCCATCAAGTACAAAGCGCGCACCGACTTCGGCGATACGCCCCGCACCTTTGGTGATTACCATAAAGTTAATCAGGATAAGAATGACGAACACAACAATACCAATGGCAAAGTTACCCCCGACAAGAAAGTGGCCGAAAGCTTCTACCACCTGCCCTGCCGCCGCTGATCCGGTATGTCCTTCCATCAGAATGATACGTGTAGAAGCGACGTTCAGTGACAGACGCAATAAAGTCGAAAACAGTAGGATCGTCGGAAAAGCAGCAAAATCCAGTGTCCGACGCGTAAACATCGCTACCAGCAAGACCATGATGGAAAGAGCAATGTTGAATGTGAACAGGAGATCGAGCAGGAATGGTGGTAACGGTAGTACCATCATCGACAGGATCATGAGGATCAGTACAGGCCCCGCAAGCATTTGCCACTCGGAACCTTTCATATTCCCCGGTAAACGATTCCCTGATAAACGTAATAATGAGGCCAGATTAGCCATGACGATTATTTTCTCCAGCAAAATCCAGTGCTGGCGGCACTGGCAGATTTTCAGGTGTTTTTGGTTTCAGGCCACCTTCCCGTTTCCAACGTTTCAATTGGTAAACCCAGGCAAGCACTTCAGCAACGGCAGCATAAAGTGCTGCCGGAATAAAGCCCCCCACTTCAGCATGACGGAATAACGCCCTTGCTAATGGAGGCGCTTCCAATAACGGAATTCGATTCTCCGCACCAATCTCTTTGATACGCAAAGCAATAAGCCCAGCCCCTTTCGCCAGTACTTTAGGTGCGCCCATTTTGTTACTGTCATACTGTAAAGCTACTGCGTAGTGAGTCGGGTTCGTGACAATGACATCCGCTTTCGGCACATCCGCCATCATGCGCTTACGTGCAGCCGCACGCTGCTGTTGGCGAATCCGCGCCTTTACATGTGGATCCCCTTCCTGCTCCTTAAATTCATCCTTGATCTCCTGACGGGTCATTCTCAGTTTTTTCAGGTGGCTGCGGATCTGATAAAGCACGTCAAATGCCACCATCGGTATCAGCATAAACAGGACAATGTAGCCTGCAAAAATCAGCATCATCATGGCATCACTCAACGCCACCAGCGGTGGCTGAGTTGTCAGATTCAGCATGGCAGGCCAGTTTGCCCAGATAAATAGTGCAGCCCCTCCTCCTACCAATGACGCTTTCAGAATTGCCTTGAACAACTCTGCCAACGCATTCATGGAGAAGATCTTCTTCAGACCAGCAATCGGATTCAGTTTAGTCAGATCAAATTTGATGGATTTCGAACTGAATATCAGCCCGCCCATTAACGTTGGTGCGCTCAGGGCAATCAAAACCAATCCGGTAAACACAGGTAATACTGCCCAGACAGCCTGTTTCAACAAGCGACCCACCTGTTGCACCATCTGTTTATCATTACTGACCATGTTATGGTCAAAATTAAATCCTTCGAATACCATCAATGAAAGTTCGTGAGTGAGTGATTGTCCGCTCATCCAGAGCAAACTGACACCTCCCGCTAACATCAGGATAGAAGTGAGTTCCTTCGAACGCGCTATCTGCCCCTCTTTTCGAGCTTTTTCCCGTTTATGGGGCGTGGGTTCTTCGGTTTTTTCGAGATCGCTATCTTCAGCCACAGCTTTCCTTGGTGAGCATTCGTTATTGCATGCAGGAAATTTGCCCTTAACAAGCTTCAGCAAAGGGCAAATAAAATATTGCTAAGCATGACAAAAGCGACGAAATTCAATGGCGGGAACACTGCGGAATTTGCGGGGATATTTGGGGCATTATACGCCCCATGAATTAAAAGTATTCAGTGCAGCCAATAAGGTAAGAATTTCGAAGGTGGCAGATAGATGAAATTCACACCTTACTGATGGTAAAACGCCGTGCCCATATCAAAATAATAACTAGTACGGCCAGTGGCAAACCGTGGAATATGATAATAACGCTGGAAGGTGGCAGCCAGACGTAGAACGGTGCGACCAATAGCATTCCTATCCCAAAACCTGTCATTTGCAGTAAGGTCAGAAGACTGAAAATGGGCAATCGCAGACTTTCCGGCTCACTTTGTGCCCGGGAAATTAAACTCACTTCTGCAATTCCATCCCCAATGCCTGCCCAGACTGCAAACACCAGCAACCAAAGCTGGTCGGTTTGCTGGAAAGTCAGGATAAAGCCCGTTGACATCAATGCAACACCGAGAAAAAACAGTTTTTCCATTTTCAATAAGTTGCGGCTACGTAGCAAATAACTGGCTAAACGCGCACCACTGAATTTTCCCACCGCCCACGTTGCCAATAACAGGCCCATTACCGTACTGGCATTATCCGGATTCAGGAGCTTGGAAATGATAGGAAAACCGACGTTATGGGCAGCACTGCCCAGTGTATCCGCCAGACTGAGAAATAACATTCCGGCCAGTATCGGTGCTCCACGTAACCCAAGACGTAATTCTCGCCATTCGTTCCCTAAGGCCCGTGTTCCCTGTGACTCAGGTTTGGTGAGAAAACGCAGTGGCATAATCAATATTGCCGCCACCAGATAGGTAATGATGTTGACAATAAAAACCATTTCGTAACCACTGCCGGCAACCAGTAAACCGGATATCAGGCTGCCAAGTACTGCGCCTGTGGCCGCAACGGAAGTCAGCCAGGAATTCGTTGATATACGTTGTGAAGCACATACCCAATGTGGAAGCTGACTGTTTAACCCGATGGCAAACATTGAGTTACCCAGCCCAATTCCAAAAGCAATCGCCGGTAAGATCAATAATTGCTGTGAAACCGGAATTATCAGTAACAAGCACAGCAATAAAACCCGCAAGAAATCGAAACAAACGAGCGGCCATCGCCCTGCATATCGCCGGAAAAAAGGGGTTCCAATTAAACTGGCAATAACCCCACCAGCAACACGACAAGCCAGAAAAATACTGACGTGCATGACACTGTTACTCAGCAGGTAAACGTAGGTGGATAACGCCACCATATTCAGAAATGCGCCAAAATCAGAGACAAACCTCGCACTCACGATAAATAACGCATTACGGCCAGATCCACGCACATTCAAACTATTTGCCTGACTTAACATTATTATTAGCTCTCTTATTATTCAGGAGACTGCCGGAAGGTGACCAACAATAAATCCCGAAATGCCTCAGAGGTAGGAGATATTTGCCGAACACTGCTTGCCCGATGATAAAGTTGTTTGTCATCTATTGCGAGCGTTTCCAGAAATTTAGTCATCGCTGTTCGCAGTAAAGGCGGGGCTTCATCGCTACTTACATGAACCTCAGAAATCACAGGAGCAATATTATTGCCCTGAATAAAATGCATAAAAATCCACTCCTGCCCGTCCTGATGAATGCCGGAAGTAGTCGGGCTCTCTTTACCTGACAAGGCTTTGACCCGGAATTGGTGAATATCAATTGAATAGCGATAACCTTTTACTAATCGTTCGCCTAAGATAGCAATATTCGTTGAAAGAATATGTTGCATAATAGGGTGGTTAATAAACCCTTCCTCCACATAACTAAGCTGGTTAGCTCCTTTTGTATATTCAACGTCATAGATTACTGATGAACGATATTCACTATCTCGGTTAAGTTGCAAAGGATTTTCCATGCCGGGATAATAATGGTAGCGCAGAATTCGCCTTTCCCTATGCGTATAGCTTTTGAAATTCTGATCCAACGCTAAATTATTCCAATAATTTTTAAATGTTCTGGCATCTTCTTCATAATATGAAATCAGTTCATCAAAATGAGGAATATGGCAATAATGCTCATCCATTAATTGAGCCGAAATTTCTGCAATTCGCATGAGTGACAGCCCTTATAAAATTGGAGTAATAATGGGTTTTACATGCTGTATTATTTCATCGTGTAATGCATAGGCATGGAAAGCATCATCAACTTTTGCCCAGCACCTTATCAGGTAATGTTCTTCTGTTTCCGCATCAATATAACAGCCAGCCGGCTGCGTCCGGCATTCGATGACACACGCTTTGTTTTTGATGTACTCAATATTTTCTATTCCATGAAAATAACCACTATTTTCCGGATAAATAGCTAACATGGAGTAATGCTGTTTGCCTGTCATCGCCTGTTTTTGGCCTTGTTTAATCTGAGCATCAATATCTTTCTCATGCAAAAGAATAGAAAGATAAAGCTGGTAAGGATTTAATCCTGCAACATCACGAAATGCGGTACTTACAAATAAACCACCAAGCCGCGGATTAATTTCAATAACTATCGGGCCATCCGCCGTCATGCGGAATTCAAGATGAGCAATAGAATAGTTCAACCCGACAGCTTGTATGCAGGCAATGGCATAATCTCTGATTTGTTCCTGTTCTGTTTCGGTAAATGAAACAGGCGGAGAAATAAGAAGATTCTCTAATATCGTATTATTTTTTTCAGTCAAAATCAGTTTTTCATTTATTAATATCGGATAAGTTTCATCCTGAGTCATTACACACTCAACAGTTCCTTCAATACCCTCAATATATTCTTCCAGCAGAATACTTTGTCCGGGCTGATTGAGGAGTGATATACCCTCAGCGGTAAAATAGGTCTCAGTCATTCCCAGAAACTGAATTGAAGCGGTAGATTTATACTGTATTTTAAATAATTGGTAATGAGACTGTAATTCAGACCAGTTATTGCATTTCTTAATAAAAACTGAACCTGCGCCAAAAGGTGGTTTTGCTATAACCGGATAACCAATTATTTCTGCCTGTTTATATAATTCCTCTTCACTATTACACAATGCATAATTTATTGATCTAATTCCGTGCTTTTGTAACGCCTGACGCATAAGGAATTTGTTGTTACAGGCAGCAATAGAAGCAGAAGACGTGTGAGGTATCCCGATTTTTTTGCAAATTTCAGCAATAATACAGCCCAACTGCCCATAGGCAGAAGCCTGTCCCGCGTAACAGAGAATTGCGCACAGGGTATAAGTTTGTTGCAAGCTAATAACAAACTCCTGCAAGGATTCAGCCGATAACGATGCCAGGAAAAAAACTTCATCACTGTCAGCAAAAAGCCGTTCTGTATTCTGACGGCCTTTATGCGCTACCGTCAGGCAAGAGATTCCCATCTTTTTTGCTTCTGCAAAGTGAGGTTCCCGGTAGTAATAACGTGTTACATCCGCTTCATCAATATCAACAAATAGAATTGCATTCGGTTTCATGTGATATCCTCGAAATACACGGGCTATATACCCTTAGTATTTCAGATCGCTGAGCGACAGAATGACTTTCAGCCGTCAGCGACCTGAAATCTATCGGGTATAAATTTATTTTTAGATTTATTAAATTAACCGTTGATAAAACAATAAATGGGATTAATTATCTAGCCATTCACATGGTTCATTTTTCCAGTTAATAAAACGATAATAATGTTGACTACCACGCGTTTCGAAATAAGGAATTTCATCAGGATCCGTGAATAGTGGAACAGTAAATTTCCCCTTCATATGTGGCAAAACATATTCCGGCAAGGCAATGTTAGAAACCCGGCGCTTGAGTTTTTTCATGATAGCGATGCCATCATTAATTGAGGCTTTGTATTCGGAAGAACCCGGAGAGAAAGGCATAAAGTGGTAGAGATAATAAGGTTTCACGCCGATACGATAAAGCGCTATAAATAACTTATGCAGTGTTTCTTCACTATCATTAATTCCACGTAAAAAAGGCATATTGGAAAAAACAATCGGCACAACTTGTTGGATGCGACGCACCGCAGACTGGAATTCCTCACTGATTTCCAGTGGATGACAAATATGCACACCAAAGGCATTAACCCGATATTTTTCCAGAGCTTCTAACAGATTATCGGTAATACGGTAAGGATTAAAAGTGAGAGCACGGGAATGAATACGAATTAACAGATCATCCCTGATTTCTCTGATAGCTGCGAGGGATTCAGCTAATTTGTTATCCGTCAGCATGAGGGGATCACCGCCGCTCAGGATAACTTCTTCGATTGAAGGCGTATTCCTGATGTATTCGATGGATTGCTGGAAGGAATTACGACCTGCATTGGATTTTTCTGAATCAACTTTCAATGTTCGCAGGGCTTCAAAACAGAACTGACAGTAGGAATTACAGGCATTTACCATGCGCAAAATGACTCGATTGTCATATTTATGCTGGCAAATAGGGGTTTTCATTTCATGATTCAGTTCCCAGTTTTCTGATTCCCCATCATAACCATTCAGCTTTTCTTCACTCCAGAATGGAACAACTTGCCGCCATAGCGGGCTTGTGGTGATATCGTCAGACTGGCTGGTGACTAAAATACGACGCAGATAATAAGGGGTAATCTGCATCTTTTGCCCATGTAGATTATGTTGAATACGCTGGGTTATTTCTTCGCTCCATCCGCCACAGGCTAAACGTAAAGCTTCTTCATCACGGATGGCATTTTTTTGCTGCCAGCGCCAGTCAATCCAGTTTTCAATTGAAGTAGTCAAAATTTTCTGAGAATGAGGTACGACATGGCTATATTTCATTATTATTGCCTCTAATTTTCATTATTATATTAATTGCATTAATTTCGTACCTCTCATAAATAGCATGCTCCCATATCTCAATCTGTGCGTTAGGCCTGATAACACTCAGCTGGAGACATAGGAGCAATTTCAATTTATAGCTTTTATTTAATAATTATTAATCTGTTTTCATTGCCGTTTTAATTTCAATGCTGTTTGCCTTAATTTCAAGGCTGTCCGCATTCACATCATGGATGTGATCTTTGGTCAAACGGTATACCACAGGGCTTAACAGGGCAATCGCAATTAAGTTAGGGATAGCCATCATTGCATTGAGTGTATCAGCTAATAGCCAAACTAAGCTTAGTGACTGAGTCGCGCCAATTGGCAGGGCAATGATCCAGACAATACGAAAAGGTGTAATGGCTTTCGTTCCAAATAAGTACTGGATACATTTTTCACCGTAGAAACTCCAGCCTAAGATGGTTGTGAAAGCAAAGATAGCCAGAGCAATCGCAACAAGGTAGTGCCCTCCCGGGATCACTGACGAGAAAGAACTTGCTGTTAGTGTTGCGCCGGTTTCGCCTGTCAGCCAGCCGCCAGTAATAACAATTGTCAGCCCGGTAATGGAGCAAACTACAATGGTATCGATAAAAGTACCCAACATAGCGATTAAGCCCTGTCGGATAGGGTTTTGAGTTTTTGCGGCTGCGTGAGCGATAGGCGCACTTCCCATACCGGCTTCGTTAGAGAATACACCACGGGCAATACCAAAGCGGATTGCAGCCCAGACTGCTGCACCGGCAAATCCACCCTGAGCCGCAACAGGAGTAAACGCAGACTTAATGATCAAGGCAATTGCTTCCGGAATAGCGGTCACGTTAAGCCCCAGAACGATAATCCCGATCGCCAAGTAACCGACGGTCATCACAGGCACCAGCTTACCTGCAACATCAGAAATACGCTTAATTCCACCAATCAGTACCGCACCAACCAGAAGAACCAGTGCAACGGCAGTAATGGCTTTATCAATACCAAAGCTACTGTGTAGTACTTCAGCAACCGAGTTGGCCTGTACTGTATTGCCAATACCAAAACCGGCCATGCTGCCAAATAAGGCAAATAACGTTCCCAGCCAGACCCATTTTTTTCCTAATCCGTTTTTGATGTAGTACATGGGACCGCCCACGTAGTTACCGTTTTTGTCTGTTTCACGGTAACGTACCGCCAGCACGGCTTCAGAATATTTAGTCGCCATTCCTACCAATGCCGTCATCCACATCCAGAACAATGCTCCTGGCCCACCCATGACAATGGCGGTCGCTACCCCGGCAATGTTTCCTGTACCTATTGTTGCGGATAATGCGGTCATTAATGCATTAAAAGGTGAAATCTGTCCTTCACCACGTTGTTTGTTTTTTTGAAAAAGTAATTTGAAACCTGTTCCTAATTTACGGATAGGCAGGAAAGACAGGCGGATTTGCATGAAAATACCAATGCCCAGAAGACCAATCAACATTGGTACTCCCCATACAACCCCGTTTATTGCACCTAACCATTGTGTGATCAGCTCCATATACAACCCTCGGAATTATAAATAACAAGTTAGCAACAAAATTGTTTCAACTAAATAAAGAGCATTTTGAGAAAATAATCGAGAACTAATTGCTAACTCTTGTTAATAAAACTTAATACTGTGAGTATGATCACCGAGTCAGGCGGCATGTTAATGATTTTATTTAATACTGCCCTGCGCCATAACAAAATCAAGGACAAAGCACTATTTTGTGAATTTTTATCACGTAATTTTGTAAATTTTAGGTTTTTATAATGTAAAAATAGGTATTATTTCCTTATGAATAGTTCATTACATAATTAAGGGTGATCCGTGGCAAAAATTGGTTATATCAGGGTATCAACAAGTGACCAGAATAGTGATTTACAAAGAAATGCATTAGCCAATATCCACTGTGAAATGATTTTTGAAGATAAAATCAGTGGAAGAACCGCCAATCGTCCGGGATTAAAACGTGCATTGAAGCATCTGAAATCTGGCGATACGCTGGTTGTCTGGAAACTGGATCGTCTGGGGCGCAGTGTAAAAAATCTGGTGACATTAATTTCAGAACTGAATGAACAGGGAATTCATTTCCAAAGTCTGACGGATAGTATTGATACCAGTACCGCTATGGGGCGTTTTTTCTTCCATGTGATGAGTGCACTGGCAGAAATGGAACGTGAGTTGATCGTCGAAAGAACAAATGCAGGCTTGGCGGCGGCCCGGGAACAAGGGAGGATCGGCGGACGACCTGTCCGATTTACCGAAGAAGATCGGCAACAGGCCGCCAGATTACTGCATAAAGGCCATACCCGAAAGCAACTATCCATTATTTATGATGTATCACTGTCAACCATTTATAAATATTTACCCGTGCATTTAGCCTCTACGTCAACCGTTTCAGAGTAAAAACTACGGCTCTGGCTAGCGGCACTGTAAAAAATCGTTGATAACGCTCACCCATTCTGTTGGGTTTTCCAGCGGTACAGCATGACCACTCTTCACTTCCCTGTACTGGCTGTTTTTCACAGACTGATGAACTTCTCGTACCAGGTAAGGCGGGATAAGCGTATCGTGACTTAAGCCGATAATTAATGTGTCTTTATTTATCCGGGTCAGGTGATCTTCGATATTTACTGATAACCCCAGAGCTATGCGTTTGTCCGTCTCTTTTTCTGAGGGCCTGGCACAGATTTGATTGAGAGTATCCTGCCCCAGTGATGAAATAAATTCCGGGCTAAGAACATGGGATAAGCCAAAGGCAGTTGCTAAAGCCTGATCACTATTTTCAAGTTTTAACCAGGTTGTGAACATCAACCTAAAATAGGGATCGTCATTGGTTGCCCACGGAGCAGTCAATACCAGCCGATTCACTAATTGTGGATGAGTCGCGGCAACAACCGCAGCAACCACTGCCCCCAAAGAGAACCCCACTAAATCCACAGGCTCATCGCTACTATCATTGATAACTGCGACTACTTGCTCTGCAAGGTGTTCAATCGTCAGCTCACCGGATGGCAAACTGGAATTACCACAGCCCGCATAGTCCGGGATAATAACTGCCCGGTCACGATTAAATGGAGTTTTTATCTTTCCAAAACTACTATTTCCATCGCTATTTGTACCATGCAGAAGCATTACTGGATTCTGGGAGTTTTCCTGATTTTCACTAAAGTCTTTACGATAAGAAACAAATGAATCTGCCAGATGGATCGTTTTTTCGATCGTATGCACCGTCCATTACCCCGCCTAGATTTAAATGGTGCTGTTTTATACACTAAATCAACCAGATAACACTGTGATCTATTCGAAAATCCAGCATATTGGGTATTACCCTTTTTTAGACTATAAAAAATGCATCATTGTTTACTTTTGGCTGTTTTAACAGGCAATAAAGAAAAAAATAAAATCTGCACCTCTATTCAGGTTCCGCGTACATGTCAATTCACTCCGAGATTAGCTGTGGTTATTACAACTAAAACAAATGAAACCCGGCTCCAACCAAACGCTTAACCCACATTATTGTTCCTTATTTCCTGAAAAAATGAGGGAAATACAAGAGGAGCAACAAATTGAATGCGTGAGTCAATTTTGCACTACAAATTCGGCTCCTGAAATTGATACGCCGTTATGTTGAATCGGGTTCAGCCCCGCGACTGCGTCGGCATGGAGCACCCGAACCCGATTTACACATAACGATATTATGCGCACCTATGCGCATACCATCAGATTTAATGAATTTGCTGATTCTTTAACTCTATCATTTTGTTTATTTCTTTTGCGTTCCAGCCAGGTCCTGTATAGACGCTATGATGCTGGCTGTACCACCATTCAGGCATCGTATCTGGGAACATTGTGTAATTGCTATCAGCGCACGCAGATAGCAAAGCGCTAATAGCAAAAATTGCTGTTACTTTTAATGATGATAATTTTTTCATTTGATTAACGTTATAGTTTGTTTTTGTTGGCACCCACTCTGGTTATTATCTCAAAGCGACATTGGTTGAAATTCGCACCTTGAAATCCATAATTGGGATGGTTTTCCCACAGACAATACAGCGCCGAAGGCGCTCCCTCATCCTGTACTATAGGGATAGTCTAAGGTTATCTGGTCATGCTCCCAATAATTAGATGTTGTGATAAACTTCTCACTTTTTATTACTGGTGAGATATGGCTAAAGTTGATGTAGTTTGTCGTTACTGTCACAAAATAGAAGATGTCAAAGCGCATGGCAAAGGAAACAGTGGACATCCTCGATATCACTGCTATGCCTGCCGTAAAACCTTTCAACTGAATTACACCTATCAAGCCTGTAAACCCGGAGTGAAAGAACAAATCGTTGATATGGCAGAAAATAACGGTGGTATCAGAGACACCGCTCGCGTCCTGAAGGTCGGTATCAACACCGTTCTTCGCACGTTAAAAAACTTGAACCAAGACAGGTAACGACACGGCCTCTGGCGGGAAGTGACATCCATATTATCTGTGAAATCGACGAACAGTGGTCATTTGTCGGTAACAAGAAGAATCAGCGCTGGCTTTGGTATGCCTGGGAGCCAAAGAAGAAGCAGATAGTGGCGCATGTATTTGGTGACCGCAGTCAGAAAACACTGAAAAAATTGCTGGCACTTCTGGCTCCGTTCAAAATTAAATTTTACTGTACAGATGATTATGCCGTTTACAATTGCCTTCCTGTGGAAGAACACCTCAGAGGCAAGAAATTCACTCAGCGTATCGAAAGAACCAACCTCACCCTGCGTACTCGCATCAAGCGGCTAAATCGGAAAACGATTGGCTACTCCAAATCCGAAGAAATGCACGACAAAGTGATAGGCACGTTCATTGAGCGTGAATACTCTCTTTCAGAAGCAATCTAAGTATTGGAGGCATGACCTGCAAACGGGCCTGATAACATTTCTTCCACCTATGTTAGGTGCCCTATTTTACCCTAACTTTGTTATGGCATTATCATTCGCCACTGTTGCGTTATCAATTCTGGCGTTACTACTGCCTTGCCTGTTGGTCTGGCGTTGTCGTAAAGAAAATCAAGGAGGATATCGTGTTAAAGGCCGTAATCCAACGTTGATACTAGTTTTTCTTTGTGGCCTTACGGTAATTGCTATTCAGATTGGTATTGTTAGCGGAGCACTTCCGGAAATAGGCTAATAAAAAACATTTCCACATTTTCAATGATGCGGTCATGATGGCTTAGAAAAAGTAATGCATCGCTTTAATGAATGTTCCTATCACTTAACCCTTGCCTCAGAAATGATCTTTTAGCTTTAATTATAAATAGGAGTTTTAACCATGAGTTCACTCACAGGTAAAGTTGCTCTCATTACTGGTGGCAGCCGCGGTATTGGTGCCGCCATTGCTCGAATACTGGCTGCACATGGCGCAGATGTTGCTATTACCTACAACACATCCAAGAACAAAGCAGAAGCAGTTGCGGCAGAGATCCACACACTCGGTCAACGAGCTGAAATCATTGCTGCCGATGCCTACGATGTCAAGCAAATGATTTCCGCTGTAGATACGGCAGTCGCTAAGCTTGGGCAACTCGACATTCTGGTCAACAATGCTGGCAATTTTCTGACAGGCACTATTGATTCACTTACACCGGACGATTTTGAGCGCACAATATCAGTTAACCTACGAGCTGTGTTTGTTGCCATCATGCAAGCGGTCAAATATTTACCAGATGGTGGTCGTATCATTTCTCTGGGAAGCTGCCTTGCCACTCGAGCCGGACGATCGGGTATCAGCTTATATGCTACTAGTAAGTCAGCTCTGGTTGGTTTAACAAAAGGTGTCGCCCATGATCTGGGTAAACGAGGCATCACAGTCAAATTAATTAATCCTGGACCAGTCAACACCGATATGAATCCAGCCAATGGACCACGAGCTTCATCTACATTGGCTAAACTAGCTCTTAATACCTATGGCCAACCCGAAGATATTGCTAAAACCGTATTATATTTAGCTGGTAACAGTGGGCGTTACATTACGGGCGCAGTGATTGACGTAGATGGTGGCTTCAACGCTTAAATCAATCTAAGCAGACGAAAATAGCTAATTTACCAATAGGCTATACGAATTGGGTAACCCCAGCCCTATTGAAGCAGAAATGATTATGCAGACTAACTTCTGCTATAACACACTCAGTTAATTTTGAGCTGATTTACTCCTATATGCATAAAGGTAGCAAAACATGATAGATACGAATGCCACTAAAAGAGACTCACCTCCCCAGCGCTGGGTTATGTTTGCCATACTGCTAGTAGGAGCGTTTCTTCCTCCACTCGATTTTTTTATTGTCAATGTGGCGTTACCCGACATCAGAGATGAACTGGGTATAAGTCCAGCAGGCCAACAACTGATTATCTCTACTTATGCAACCATGTATGCCGTTATGTTGATTACGGGTGGTCGGCTGGGAGATATTTATGGCCGTAATCGCATCTTTTTCATCGGACTGACAGGGTTTGCTCTCGCTTCAACCTTGTGTGGCCTTGCCACGTCACCTTGGGTATTAATTATCGGACGGGCCTTACAGGGACTAACTGCAGCTATCATGGCTCCACAAGCATTAGCATCAATTCAGGCCATTTTCCCTGATGCCGAAAAACCCAGAGCATTGGGAATTTATGGTGCAATATTTGGCTTGGCCTCTGTGGTCGGCCAAGTATTCGGAGGAATGCTGATTTCCTTAAATATCTTTGGACTAGGGTGGAGACTCATCTTCCTTGTGAATCTACCTATCATCATTCTCGTCCTTATTTTCGGCCTTCCGTTATTGCAGGAAACAAGAATACAGCGTAGCCGTCGGCTAGACCTCACTGGCGTATTGCTGTCCGTGTTAACACTAGGCTGTGTAGTCATTCCATTAATTGAGGGCCGTGAAGCCGGATGGCCACTATGGGCCTGGATATCACTGGCTCTATCTCCAGTGTTGGCAGTAGTTTTCTGGCGTTATGAGACCCGACTGGCAGCAAACGGCGGTGAACCACTGATTAACCCATCAGTGCTCCAAACTCCTGGCCTACGCACAGGGTTAGTTGTCGCACTGCTATTCTACTCCATTGCCACCTTCTTTCTCCTGTTGTCCATCTACCTTCAGGGAGCACTCGATGAAACACCATTAACAGCTGGTTTGGTTTTTCTGCCTTTTGGATTGGGCTTCCTACTGGGTCCATTATCCACCCCAATTGCTGGACGATGGATGGGTCGATTCGTTAATTCTGTTGGTATGGCGCTAGAAGCGGCAGGTTTCATCGCATTGATAATCCTTATTTCCGGAACTCTACCAAACCATCCCCCGTCTGGAGTTTTGCTGGCTTTGATATTATTTTTGATCGGGTATGGTCAAGGTCTGGCTCTACCAACTCTGGTCAAGATGATTATCAGCCGTGTAGATGCAGGCTATTCTGGAATGATTTCTGGAATTATAAATTCAACGCTACAAATCAGCGCAGCACTCAGCGTGGCTATTATTGGCGGTATTTTCTTTACCGTACTTGGTTCACGGCATGATGTATCAGCCATATCATCTGCATTTATCGCCACCATGATTTGTATCGCTATTCTTCTAATATTGGGCGCAATACTGAGTTTTCGGATAGTCAGACGGGAACAGGCAGAGAAATGATGGCACTGATGCAAATAGAATTTTAGCACTATAGTTGCAACTGTTTGTGAGGGACTTTCTCCCAACGGGCATAATGACTAATCGTGCATGGTATTAGATAAGTCATCATAAAATATTTAACCAAAGCGAGACAGCTGATCTGAACGGCAGATATCCCCCGTTATTCATTGCTATATCGACAATATATTCTTTTGAGTAAGTGTATTCCACCTGAAAAACCTTGCAGCAAATATAATGGCAGTAATGCTAATGCCTTCCACTTCTTTTTCCATGCTCTTTAGCCTGTTCTGATTTACGACAATAAACATCAACCTTAGCCATATTTCACCAAAAAAAGTCAGGGGAATACCACCACATAGCCAAACTCTTACTATTATGAAATAGTAATTCCCTCACCCTTAAATAATAAAAAGTAATTACTTTTATTTATCATCTGATAAAAACCATTCATTACTTAATGATAAAAAGGTTTCCTAATTTAGTTTTATTGTGCAAAAAAATTTATTTCAACTAAACATTTAATGTGAATTCGCTGGTGAAACTTTGCGTTTTATTGAGGAATGTATCTATGAAGTTTATTTTTTTGAATAAATTCAGGCGGTTTTTCATATTAATGTTTGCTTTTTTATTACCATTTGTCGCTATGAACACACTTTCAGTGAGTGAAAGCCATCAGGATCTGACAGTAAGCACTATTTCTCCTATTGAAGACGAAGAAAATATTTCTGGTTATATAGAAAAAGATAAAGCCAGCATGATCGCACAAAATATTCAGAGGGTAAGTGGCTTATTATCATCTACGCCATCTCAATTGGCAGAGCAGGCTAAATCTTACGCTTTTGGAAGATTAAACGGAACAATAAATAGCGAGGTACAAGAATGGTTGTCACAATTTGGTACAGCCAAAATTAATTTATCGGTGGATAGAAAAGGTAAATTGCATAACAGTTCATTAGACCTGTTATTTCCACTTTATGATAATAAAGTAGACTGGCTGGTTTTTTCTCAGTTGGGTTATCGTAATAAAGACAGCCGAAATACAGTTAACCTCGGTTTTGGCAGCCGTTATTTCATTTCAGACTGGATGTATGGTTTTAATACTTTCTTTGATCAGGACATCACAGGAAAAAATAACCGACTGGGATTGGGTGCAGAAGCATGGGCTGATTACCTTAAATTATCAGCCAATACCTATATTCGTCTGAGTAAATGGCACCAGTCACGAGATGATAAACTTTGGGAGGAGCGTCCTGCTAATGGTTTTGATATCAATGGCGAGTTCTTTCTGCCTGCTTATCCGCACATCGGCAGTAAACTGGGTTACGAAAAATACTTTGGCGATGATGTGACTCTATTCAACCGTGATACCAAACAGAAAAACCCCGGCTTTGCCAAAGTAGGCATGACTTATACACCAATTCCACTGATAACCATGGGCATAGATTACCGGCATGGCACCAACAAACACAGCGATGCCCGCTTTCAGGCCAATTTAAATTATAGATTTGGTGTCCCGCTGAGCGTTCAATTATCACCGGATAGAGTTGCATCAATGCGCACACTAGCCGGCAGCCGCTATGATTTAGTGGAAAGAAATAACACCATTGTGCTGGATCACAGGGAAAAACCGAGTCTGGAAATTAGATTACCGAATACCCTTCATGGAGATAGCGAAGATAAGGAAACAATAACCGCTACTGTCACGTCAAATAAACCGACTAAACCAGTGATATGGCAGGCAGAAGAAGCATTCAGCAAAAATGGTGGGAAACTTCCGAGCGCTGGTAATGAAATTCAAATTAAGTTGCCCAAATATATCCCCAATGGTGTAAATAGTTACCCGATTTCTGCCACGGTGGAATTAGAGAACGGGAAACTCTCCAAAACCGCAACAATGACTGTTACGGTTAAGGAGGTTAAATTGGAAATCACCTTACCGAAGATCCTTGATGGAGATAGTGAAGAGGAGAAAGAAGTAACCGCTACTGTGAATTCAAATAAGCCGACTAAACCGGTGACATGGCAGGCAGAAGAGGCATTCAGTAAAAATGGTGGGAAACTTCCGAGCGCTGGTAATGAAATTCAAATTAAGTTACCCAAATATATCCCCAATGGTGTAAATAGTTACCCGATTTCTGCCACGGTGGAATTAAAAAATGGGAAACTCTCCAAAACCGCTGAAATGACTGTTACGGTTAAGGAGGTTAAATTAGACATCAGTTTACCAAATACCCTCCATGGATATAGTGAAGAGGAGAAAAAAGTCACTGCTGATGTGGATTCAAATAAGCCGACCAAACCCGTGATATGGCGGGCAGAAGAAGCATTCATCAAAAATGGTGGGGAACTTCCGAGCGCTGGTAATGAAATTCAAATTAAATTGCCCAAATATATCCCCAATGGTGTAAATAGTTACCCGATTTATGCCACGGTGGAATTAGAAAACGGGAAACTATCCAAAACTGCAAAAATGACTGTTACGGTTAACGATAAAAATACTGAATTGGGAATCACCTTACCGAATACCCTTGATGGATATGGTAATCAGAATATATCAGTCACTGCTGCTGTGATTTCAAGTGAGCCGACCAAACTGGTGACATGGGAGGCAGAAGAAGCATTCAGAAAAAATGGTGGGGAACTTCCGAGTGTTGGTAATCCCATTAAAATTAAATTGCCCAAATATATCCCCGATGGTGTAAATAGTTACCTGATTTCTGCCACGGTGGAATTAGAAAACGGAAAACTATCCAAAAAAACCGAAATGACTGTTACGGTTAAAGATGAAGATAAAGATACTGAATTAGAAATCACCTTACCAAATACCCTTGATGGATATGGTAATCAGAGTATATCAGTCACTGCTGCTGTGGTTTCAAGTGAACCGACCAAACCGGTGACATGGAAGACAGAAGAAGCATTCAGCAAAAATGGTGGCGAACTTCCGGGCGCTGGTAATGAAATTCAAATTAAATTGCCCAAATATATCCCCAATGGTGTCAATAGTTACCGGATTTCTGCCATGGTGGAATTAGAGAACGGGAAACTCGCCAAAACCGCTGAAATGACTGTTACGGTTAATCCTTTTACTCCTGGAGATAAATCATTCATAAATGAAATGGAAGTTTCTCCAAAAGAAACTCTCTTTGGGAATGGAAAAGATGAGTATACCTACAGAGTCTTAATTGTCGATCCTGAAAACGGGCAACCACTTCGTAACTATAAACTCAATGCAACCTGGGAAGTTATCGTAAATAAATTGCTGCATGATGATGTGTATTTTAAGGAACAGGAACAAACGACAGATAATGATGGATATTTAAAAGCTTTACTGGTGAGTAAAGTAGGAGTGGATGATGTAAAAGTCAATCTGAATATCACGACTGATGATGGTAATGCATATGCCAGTAATAGCGAGAAAACCCCCGTCAATTTCAAACCAGTAGTACAGAAAGCTGGATTACTCATCTTCGGCCGTCATGCTCATGAGTATAAATATACTCATGAACAAGATAAACCGTATAATGTTTATGAGGGGTTAACGATAACACTAATAAAACCAAGCCCAAACCATGAGCATTATCATGAAGATATTGCCAGCTATGGAGATGATATTGAATATGTCCCATCTTCTAATCTCGTGGAAATAGTGAATAAAAAAATCACTTTTCCTTTTGAAACTTTTAGCTCATCTAAAACTGCAACGGTTATTGCAACAGTAACTAAAGCCAAGTCAGGAGCTAAATATGCGTATACATATACATTCAACCCAAAGAGGTATGTTTTTAGCCCGGATGTTGGTAATAACGGAGAAGTAAAACTGGGAGATAATAGTATAAACAACACGTGTGACAATCTTGATCTTCGATATTCAAAGGGGCGTCAAGCTGAATCAATGACTAAGGAGAATGTCATTGCAACGCCAACTAACAATAATTCGTTGGGGAATGAATATGCTTATTCACCTTTAGAGGGCTTCTCTGGCTTTGGTTTTTTGCCTTATCAGGGGCCGCCAAAAGATCTGAAAGTAAAAATAAAAAGTAAAGACAAAGAGGGAAAGTTTATTTTATATCATTATTATGAACATGGTGGTTTAATTAGCTTTAATCCTGGTGCTTCTAATGAATCTGGCAGATTGCTGTGTCAACTGAAAGAGTGAATGCATGGTTAATGTAAATTAACCTAACACATTGAATTAAATTAAAGATTTTTAGGTTAAATCACGTTTTTGTTAAAGGCCGCCTAGTGCGGTCTTTTTACTTTTTGGAGGGGTATCCAGATTTACCACAGCACAACAGCTCAGGATGATTCACTTAATACAACAGAACCATTCTGACACAAAAACAGCAAATAATTAATAATGATAATTATATTGATAATCATTTCTATTTGCAATATTGTAGTGCCGTTTTCTTCTCCAGGAGATCATACCTTTTCATGATGAGTGTTTTATCAAATTGGGTTTCCAGCGCCGCCTGTAAGCAGCACAAATGAATTGATGGTTATTAGATTATTTTTATAAGGCAAAGTCAGACGGTGTTTGATTATGTTTAAGATAAGAAAAAAACTTGTGATGGAACTCATCGCTCTATGCGAAAAATTTGGGATTCAGGTGGTGATGTTTTCAACACCTATTCTATCTGACGGAGCGTATGTAGTTAGCGAGGGATTTGCATCATGAGAGTTACAACCTCAGCGCTGAAAATTTCCGTAAATAGGTGTGTTGCCCCTACTTCTACCGCAGCATCTTCTCCACAGCCAGCTATAACAGATAACATCTGGTATCCGGCACTACTGGCGGTTGGCATTTTCTTTGCCAGCGGTATTTTCCTCCTCTCCGGTATGGAGAAAAAACTGACCATTATACTAACAAGAGGGACCTGATTTTGTCTGGTATCGCCAACGAACTTCTGCCACTCACGTTGCAAGAAGATGACTTCATATTTCTGTCACCTCACAAAAGTCTGCTCGCCCGGGGATGCTTCGCCACCTTGACACTTCCGGCCTCATCCGGACATCGTGTCGAAAGCGAGTTCCAGCAAAGAGTACAGCAGCAGCTTCGTCAGGCTCAGCAAGCCGGAGTAGAAAATCCTATTGTCGTAGGAGCTATTCCTTTTGATAAACGCCAAGCCTGTTCGCTGTTTATTCCACAAACCTGCCATTGGTTTGATCGCTATGCCTTTAACCTTTCCGACTCTCCGGTACAGGTGGAGGGCCAGGCTCACTTCATTCCGGATCACGATGCGTATTGCGCCATGGTGGAAAGTGCGCTGAATCCTCTGCGCATTGGTGCGCTCGATAAAGTGGTGTTATCGCGCCTGCTACAGATTGAAAGTATTCCCCCACTGAGTGCACTGGACCTGTGGCTACAACTCAACAGGCAGAATCCAGAGAGCTATAACTTTCACTTGCCGCTGGCGGATGGTACTCTGATTGGTGCCAGCCCTGAACTACTGCTACGTAAAGAGGGGCATACCCTACGCTCCTGCCCTCTTGCCGGTTCTGCGCGACGGGGCGCAAATAATACCAGTGATCAAAAGGCCAGAGAAAAGCTGTTAGCCTCCGTAAAGGATCGCCATGAGCATCTGGTGGTCACGGAAGCTATCCGTCGTCAACTAACAGACCTCTGCAATTCTCTGACTATTCCTGAACCTTCACTACTCAGCACACCTACACTCTGGCATCTCGCTACTGAAATTCAGGGGACACTGGCCAGTGATCGCGAGACTGCTCTATCGCTTGCCTGCTTACTTCACCCCACTCCTGCATTATGCGGCGCTCCTTATACCTCATCCCGCAATCTGATCGGCGAGCTGGAACCATTCGATCGCGGCTGGTTTGGCGGTATCGTCGGCTGGTGCGATGCCCACGGAGATGGGGAGTGGGTAGTGGCGATCCGCTGCGGTAAAGTTCGATCTCATCAGATTGAGCTATTCGCCGGTGCCGGCATCGTTCCAGACTCTGTTCCGGAAAATGAATGGATGGAAACCCGTACCAAATTTAACACCATGCTGAGCGCACTTGGCTTTGCGACGCAACAGGAGCAGACATTATGATTGAATTCAACCGTTGGCCTCAGGATCTGGCTGAACGCTATCGTTTGAAGGGGTATTGGATTGACCGTCCATTGAGCGATATTCTTGATATTCACTGTGAGAACGATGCCAAGGCACTGTTTTGTGGTGAGCGGAGCTGGAGCTATCGCGAGCTTAATGAGTCAGTAAACCGATTAGCCGCTTCTCTGCACCGACGCGGCGTGCGTCAGGGACAAACTGCACTAGTTCAGCTCGGTAACGAGGCTGAATTTTATATCGTCTTTTTTGCCTTATTGCGTCTCGGGGTCGTACCTGTTAACGCGCTTTATAGTCATCAAAGTAGCGAATTAACCGCTTATGCGCTCCAAATTAAGCCCCAAATACTCATTGCCGATCGTCAACATCGCCAGTTTCATGATGATGTTCTTATTGATCGTCTAATCGATAAATGCCCGGAACTGAATATAGTCGTGCTTCACCATACGGATTCAGACCATTCTCTTTCACGTCTGATATCGGAAGAGCCGGGAGACTTCACTCCAACGCCAACTCCGGCAGATGAGGTCGCATTTTTCCAGCTTTCTGGTGGCAGCACTGGCACACCCAAGCTGATCCCTCGCACCCACAATGACTATTATTACAGTATCCGCGCCAGCAACCCAATCTGCAACGTAAGCAGTAAAACCCGATACCTCTGTGCACTGCCTGCTGCACATAACTACCCTATGAGTTCACCGGGAGCTTTGGGCGTATTCTATGCGGGTGGTCAGGTTATTCTCGTTCCCGATCCAAGTCCGGATGGATGTTTCCCGGCTATAGAACGTCATAAAATCAATCTTGTCGCTCTAGTACCACCAGCGGTCAGCATCTGGCTGGAATATACCAGTCTTAAAGGCCACGCTGACGAACTCGCCAGTCTGGAGGTCATGCTGGTCGGCGGTGCTCCTCTGGGAGAAATGCTGGCCAGACGCATTCCAGCAGAGCTTGGTTGCCAGCTCCAACAGGTATTTGGTATGGCGGAAGGTCTGGTGAACTACACCCGACTAGATGATGACGATACACATACTTTCACCACTCAGGGACGCCCTATCAGCGAGGATGATGAGGTATGGGTCGCAAATCAGGAAGGACTCCCGGTACCACTCGGAGAACCGGGATTGTTGATGACCAGAGGCCCATACACTTTTCGGGGCTATTACCGAAGCCCGGAACATAACCAAACGGTGTTCGACAGCCACGGATTTTATTGCTCCGGTGACGTAGTTATTCAGCTTCCCGGCGGATATCTGAAAGTCGTTGGGCGCGAGAAGGATCAGATAAATCGTGGTGGCGAAAAAATTGCCGCTGAAGAGGTTGAACACCTTCTGCTGCGCCATCCAGCCGTGGTATACGCCGCACTGGTTGCTATTCCTGACCCTCTGATGGGTGAAAAAACTTGCGCATATGTAGTGACGCGCGAGCATGAATCGGTAAAACCTGTGGTGTTCCGTCGATGGTTGCGCGAACAGGGTATCGCCGACTACAAAATTCCCGATCGTTTCGAAAGTCTGCCTAAATTACCGCTGACTCCCGTAGGAAAAATTAATAAACAGGCGTTACGTGCACTTGCCAGCGCCGCCTTAGAGAATTGAGGAAATACGCCATGAGCATTCCTAAACTTCAGGATTATACCCTGCCCGATGAGGCCACCTTACCTGTAAACAAAGTAGAATGGCGGTTAGAGCCGCAGCGTGCCGCTCTGCTGATTCACGATATGCAGGAATATTTCCTCAACTTCTGGGGAAAAGAGAGCAAAATGGTTCAGCAGGTTATTAACAACATTGTTATTCTGCGCGCCCGTTGCCATGAACTCGGTATCCCAGTGTTTTATACAGCTCAGCCGGATCAACAGAGTGACGTTGAGCGAGCGTTACTGAATGATATGTGGGGACCGGGGCTGAACCGCTATCCAGAACAGCAAAAAATCGCGGCAGCACTGGCCCCCGAACAACAGGATACTGTGCTGGTGAAGTGGCGCTACAGCGCGTTTCAGCGCTCTGATTTGGAGACGCACCTGAAAGAACGTCAGCGCGACCAGCTTATAATCTGTGGCGTGTATGCCCATATCGGCTGCCTAACCACGGCTACTGACGCCTTTATGCGCGATATACAGGCGTTTATGATAAGCGATGCACTGGCAGACTTCAGCCGGGAAGAGCACATGATGGCGCTACGCTACACTGCTGGCCGTTCCGGACAAGTGTTGAGTACCGATATGGCACTATCGGCACTCGATTCTCCCGCAACAGAAAATAGATGGGATCGGGACCGTTTACTGACCATACTGCAATCCACACTGGATGAAGATGTATGCGACATTGATGATGACGAAAACTTGCTTGATTATGGTTTAGATTCACTACGCATGATGTCTTTCGTCTCCAAGCGCCGGTTGGAAGGATACGAGCTTGATTTTACCGCCTTAATGAAGCAGCCAACATTGCGAAACTGGCTTGTATTACTGAATGACGAGTTGGAGGCGAGATGAACAGCTTCAAGGGAAAAATCGTCTGGGTGACGGGAGCCGGGAGCGGTATCGGTTACCGCACAGCTCTCCGCTTTCACGAAGCAGGAGCTAAGGTTTTTGGATTCGATCTCAAGTTCCCTGATTCAATGCCGTTTGAGACGCTCATTCTGGATGTCAGTGACGATTGTGCAGTGCAAAAAATCTGCCCTCCACTTCTGAAGGAAAACGGGCTGGATGTACTGGTTAATGGCGCAGGAATTTTGCGTCTTGGCCCAGCAGAAACATTAAGCCGTGAAGACTGGGAAAGTTCAATCAATGTTAATGCTGGTGCAGCATTCAATCTGTTTAAAATACTCATTCCACATTTCCAGCGTCAGCGCAATGGTAATATCGTTTCGATAGTCTCTAACGCCGCCCACGTACCACGCGTTAATATGGCAGTTTACTGTGCGTCTAAAGCCGCAATGCGTAGCCTGTGTCTGAGTGTGGGGCTTGAACTGGCACCGTTTGGCGTACGATGTAACATTGTTTCGCCGGGTTCCACGCTAACCCCAATGCTGGAAGGGATGCTCAATGGTGACATAGCGCATCAGCGTTTGATTCACGGCATGACAGAACAATTTAAACTGGGCATTCCACTCGGGAAAATCGCACAGCCCGATGAAATAGCCAATGTCATTCTGTTCTTAGCCTCTGAGCAAGCAAGTCACATCACGTTACAGGATATTGTCATTGATGGAGGTGCTACGCTTGGCGCCTGATACCCCATATGTCTATACATTGCGTATAAATCTGTAATGATGTAATAACCAAATAGGTTAGAAATAGAGATAAAATATTTTCCTGTCTATAAGATAAAAAACCGGAAAACGATAATTCCATATAATTGGTAAGCATTAAAAACTCAAATCAAAGACTAACTAAAGGAAAGGTATATAACATGAACCCTATTGCAGCATTGAGAAAAGTAACAAATTTAAAACAAGAATTTGATTTAATCAAAGAAGTATGGTCACCGAAGGTAATAACTGAAACAAACGAATATAAGATCATTATATTACTCGCAGATGGTGATTTCATATGGCATACACATGAAAAAGAAGACAAGGTGTTTATGGTAATTGAGGGTCAGCTACGTATAGATTTTAAAGATGAACATGTAATCATAAATCAAGGTGAGTTTTTTGTGGTACCTAAAGGGGAAGAAAGTAAACCTTCTTCCACAGTATTAACCAAGCTGCTATTAATCGAGCCTATAGTTGCAAGCTAATACCAATAAATGATTAATTAAAATTAGCAAGTAATAAATTCAGATAATTATTTCTATACGTGATTTGAAATAAAGGCAGGGGAACAGACAATGATTAGTTCCCCCTGCCCCATCGTTTATTATCTTTCATTTTCTACTAACCTGAATAAATCGTTAATAATTAATAAGTATCCCCCGGCATAGCCGGGGGTTTTTCATATGCGCCTATAAGGCTCTCTTACCTGCCGCGCCCTAACAGGCGCATCGCAATCTGACATTTGCATTCTAGTGA